>DAIDIM010000016.1 GCA_027459365.1 Chlamydiota bacterium | reverse complement strand
AATATTCCTGGAAGATCGTCCCGATGCCTCTCCAAAGGCATTAAACTTCCCTGTGTACGATTTAGACGCCCTATTTAGGCAAAAAATGGAACTACCTAGAACTAACCAAGGGGGTCAATATGTACATAAATTGCCCGTTTTTATTTTGTGTTAGCGTTAAGCGTTAAATTGAGATGTCACATTTTCGTTGAATAGAAATGTCATTTTTCTGGTAAGTGTAACTATTTGATAACCAAAGAGAAACAAAAATGAAAATTACGTATCTATATGAATAAGAAGGAGTTAGATATACCCCAAATTCGTTAAAGAAGATTGTCACAAGACCTTTACCGCTAATCTTATGAATTCGCTTTATCTTCTGCTTATCGTCGATTTCTAGGGAATCGTCGTGTCCCTTTTTCTGAAATTTGCTCGCTTTCGCTGCAAGGCATTCGCTTTTGATCGAAGGCCAGGCCTTGCTCGTAATCGATGTCCCAATGAGCCTTTGCCCCGCCGCGGCCGGCTTTAGCTGGCAGATCTATGGGGGCTTTATCTTTTGCAATATTGCGCATATTTACCGGCTTTGCTTTAGTCACTGCATCTCTTGCAATGGATCCGCTTGTTGCTTTTTTTCCTGGTCTGTATCTTGGTTTTGCCATATTCCCTCTTTTCCCCCTATCTACCAGCTTGTTTATTTTATTGCGTATAGTTAAAATCACTTTAATGCTTAAACTCCTTTTCTTTTCTCTTTTTTGTTTGTGCGTACTCTCCATTCCTGCAGGATTTAAGCGGTTATCTTGCGGTTTTAAAATCTTTAAAATGGATTTAGATGTCCCTGTAAACCCGAATTGGGAAGTGTTCAATGATGTAAATGCAAACACGATTCTTTCTCAACCATTTAAGTATTTAAATCGAGGCGCTCAAAGTTATGTTTTTGAAAGCCTTGATGGTCAGTATGTTGTTAAATTTTTCCGTTTTGATCGATTAAAAGAGAAAAAGGAGAAGAAAATAAAGTCCCTTTTTTCTGCGTGCAAGCTTGCATTTTCTAAAGCACGAGAGGAGACCGGACTCCTTTTTGTTCACTTGAATCGTACAAGGGATCAGCTTCCTTTGATGCATGTGACAGGTCCGTTGGGCCAGAAGCTTAACCTCCAATGCGATGATTACCGTTTCGTAATCCAAAAAAAAGCGAACTCATTTCAAGATTCGATTTTGAAGGCAGATCCGGAACTTGTACGTAAAAGGCTTGATTCATTCATTGCAATTTTACAATCTCGTCTCGATAAAGGAATTCGCAATTCTGATCCTGCAGTGATACGGAATTTTGGTTTTATTGGAGATAAGGCTGTTGAAATCGATTTTGGGAATTATTCTGAAAATAGCTCATCGAAACAGAAAGAATTTGATCAATATATTAAGACGCTTCATGCCTGGCTAAAAGAGAATGCGAACGAATGGGTGGACTATCTTGAACTTGCCACTCATTACTGATACCGACAAGAGTTCTCATCTCAAGAACTGCATACGAAACAACTATCTCCATGTCCGTAAATGGGCAATGAGAGTCAATACCAATTGCTTTCGGATCTATGATCGCGATATCAAAGAGTATCCGATTGCGATCGACTATTTTGATGGACGTTTTTGTGTCCATTATTTTGATTTTGATGAGCCACGAGAAGACCTAGCTGAGATTACAAAAGATACACTACATGCACTATTTGGAAATTGCCCCATCTATGCTCGAACGCGCATTCGCCGTGAAAAGACAGAGCAATATGAAAAAGTGGGGGGCTCAAAAGAGTTTTTCTCTGTCCTTGAGTATGGTGTAAAATTTTGGGTAAATCTAGCCGACTATCTCGATACGGGTCTGTTTCTCGATCATCGCGAAATTCGTCGCTATGTCGCTTCCATTGCAAAAGGGAAAAGGCTCCTCAATCTCTTTGCTTATACCTGTTCTTTTAGTGTGCATGCGGCCAAGGGGGGCGCCGTATTTACCAAAAGTGTGGATATGTCTAACACTTATACTGCTTGGGGCGAAGAGAATTTCCGTCTCAATGATCTGCCACTTAAAAATAATCCCATCATCCGCGCAGATTGTCTTAAATTTTTAGAAAACGAAAGAGATAGCTACGATATTATCATCATCGATCCTCCAACGATTTCCAGATCTAAAAAAATGGACAAGATGTTTGATATCCAAGAGGATTATGTTTTTTTGATTTCGAAAGCGCTTCCGCTCTTAGCTTCAGATGGCGTGCTGTTCTTTAGTACCAATTCTCGTAAATTCATTCTAGACCCATCTAAGCTACCTCCTTGTCAAATTCTCAATGTGACATCAAAAACACTGCCGATTGACTTTCGCGATCCAAAAATTCATCAATGCTGGCGTTTGACTGAAAAAAAATCTTAAGGGTTAGATAAGGGAAGCGAAACTCTATGTTAATACAGTTATATTCTAATCTTCAGGCGCTTACGATACATATTCCAAATTACTCAATCCATTGAGTAATTTTACTCAATGGATTGAGTAAAATGATTTCCATTGTCTAACATATTGATTTTCACGGTATTAGAATGCCTTTGCATTTTACTCAATGCATTGAGTAAAATAAGAATTTCGTTTATTAAAATTCTTGGAGAATTACAAGATGCAGGGAATACAACCACGCTCGCCCATTATCTGGGTTTACTCTCTGGCGCAGGGCTTCTGACTGGGATACAAAAATTTGCAGGGCAAATTGTCCATTTTGGGGACGTCTTGTAGAATCTGCGGTAGGTGCTCATCTTTTGAATCAGACAAAAGGCTCACAAATTGAAGTGTTTTACTGGAAAGAAGGAGACCAAGAAGTGGACTTTATATTGCGGCATGGTGAGTCTCTGACCGCGATAGCAGTGAAAAGTAATGGAGAAACACTGAAGCATTCAGGAATGGATTTTTTTGTGAAAAAATTTCATCCTAACCGCATTGTTTTGGTTGGAGATTCGGGGATCCCTCTGGAACAGTTTCTCCAAGCGCCTTTATCAGATTTTGTTTAAAAAACCTAGCCTCGTTCTCTTCGGTCTTGCTCAAGTTTTACTGCTCGATAGGTGAAGAGGGCAAAGAGGATAAAGCTTGCAACTGTCCATACGATTGGGAGCGATTTTTGGGTGAAATAGGCACGGAGTGCAAACATCAATGTTAAAATCAATGTGATAGGTGGGGCTGAGAGTTGGCTCCATCTTTTGTTGTTCCCAATGCAGATGGCGAAAAGAAAAATGCCAAAAGCAAGACTTGATAGAAAAGAGATGAGGCTTCCTGCTTTGTAAAACCCGTAGAGCCCAAATCCCATGAGACAAGTGGCATAAATATATGTAAGTACGATCATGTAAACACCATATTCCAAGCTGTGATTGCTAAAACCCACACAAATGCGGGGAAAAGAAGTATCTGGGCAACTTTCTCCTTTTTGCGGTAGAGGAGAATGCAGAGGATTGTATTGCATAAAAGGAAGAGTAGCCCAAATAACGATAAGAGAGGATCACCTGCTAATGCATAGAGAATTTCAAAGCTTAGTTGGGTGAGAAAGAGTGTCACTTCTAGTTTAAGAGTATAGATTGAGTATTTTCTCCAAACCAGCCAAATTGAGGCTGGTAATAGGAAATGATAAACGGTCCAATGTGTGGAAAAAAAATTGACGAGTAAACTAATTGTAAGAAAAATAATGAGGCCAAGAGCCTGTTCAGCCCTTGTTCGATAGGTCGGCTTTAGCCATGCTAATGAATGCATAAAAAATGTTTTACTAGTTTCTGGTATTCTTTGGATACTATATAATTTTTGCCAATGAAAACTCAAGTCATAAGTCCTGAAAATTTGGAAGAAGCAATCCATTTTTTAAAAAATGGGATACCGATTGCATTCCCGACTGAAACAGTGTATGGTCTTGGCGCTCAAATATTTAACGATAACGCGGTCGAACAGATTTTCGCGATTAAAGGAAGACCTACGGATAATCCATTGATCGTCCACGTGGCAAATCTTGATCAGGCAATTTCTTTGTCTCAAAATTTACCGCCTATTTTTTTTCGATTGGCTGCAAAATATTGGCCAGGACCGATTACTTTAGTTGTAGAAAAGGATCCGTCGATATCAACAGTTGTGGCAGGTGGTCTAACATCGATTGCTATCCGAATGCCTGCAAATCCAATTGCGCGAAAGCTGATTGCGGCTGTAGGACCTGTTGCTGCCCCTTCTGCGAATCTTTCAGGGAAGCCGAGCCCTACAAATGCAGCTGATGTGCTCGAAGATTTAGATGGGAAAATCCCTCTCATTATCGATGGGGGGGAGTGTTCTTTTGGTATTGAATCGACAGTTCTAAGTTTAATGGAAGAGACTCCAATCCTTCTTCGGCCAGGTTCGATCACAAAAGAAGAAATAGAGGCTTTTTTAAACCTAAAAATTGCCGAACCTCATCGCGGTACCTTGATCCGTTCTCCTGGTATGAAATATCGTCATTATGCACCACGGGCGAAAATCCGCCTGGCCTTTTCGGAAGCTGAACTGAAAGGCTATTGCATAATTCCAAAGGAAAAGACCCTTTATGCAGAATTTCGGAAGGCCGATCGAGAGGGCGCCTCCGAAATTGTGATTGATTGCACAAAAAAAATCTCATCAGCTCTCATGAATCGAATTGAGAAGGCATCAAAAACCTGGTAAATTAGTCATTTCCAAAATATGATTGAGGAATGAGTGATAAAGTTGTTGAACCATCGGAGATCATCATTGATGGAAAAGGGCTGCCTAAAGAGAAAGTTTCTAGAATAAATCCTCCGATCCGTTTTTTAGCCCGTTTTTTTGATTATTCCCTTTTTTTGATCGTACTTTTGATTCTACGTTTGACTGTGGGTGTTCATTTCCCACATGATCTTTTTGAATATATGATCCCTTTTGAATATTTTGCATGGGTTCCCCTTGAGATTGCTCTGCTTTGCACATGGGGGGCAACTCCGGGTAAATTTTTGCTCCGAACCAAAATCACTCATGGGAGAAAAACGAGATTTGATTTTGTGACTGCATTGAGGAGAAGCTTCAACGTTTGGTTGCGTGGGCTTGGTATGGGAATCCCGGTGGTGAATGTCCTTTGTATGTTTGTTGCAGCCAGTAAATTGCGCATGTTAGGAATGACGAGCTGGGATCGGGAAGATAATATTACAATTGCTCATCATCCCGTATCGAGGACAAGATTGATTATTATAAGCGCGATTACTTTTTGCGGATTTTCGGCCTACTATGCGAGATTCTGATTTTGACCCTTCACTCAACTTTTTGAAAGAAAGAGATCGCGAGCTGGATCATTTTTTTCATCCCAAAACGGTCGCAGTCATTGGTGCGACAGACAAAGAGGGGAGTGTCGGGCTCACTTTGATGCAAAATTTGCGCTCCTTTAACGGGACAATCATTCCTGTAAATCCAAATCGGGAGACAGTTTTAGGAATCAAAACTTTGTCAGAAGTGCCAGAAAATGTCGATTTGGCGATCATCGTCACTCCTGCAAAAACAGTTCCAACGATTATTGAAGTGTGCGCAAAGAAAAAAGTACCCTCTTGCATAATCCTTTCAGCCGGATTTAAGGAGATGGGGCAACCTGGTATACAGCTTGAAAAACAAATTATGGAAAAGGCCGGGAAAATGCGCATTATTGGACCCAATTGCCTTGGGATCATGAACCCAATCACAGGTCTAAATGCAACTTTTGCGGCGGGCATGGCTCTAACTGGAAATATTGCCTTTATTTCTCAGTCAGGCGCCTTATGTACGGCGGTGCTAGATTGGAGCATTCATGAGAGAGTTGGGTTTAGCGCCTATGTATCCATTGGTTCGATGCTGGATGTCGATTGGGGTGATTTGATCAACTATTTTGGCAAGGATAGTGCTACGAAAAGTATTTTGATCTACATGGAGAGTATTGGAGATGCAAGGAGCTTTTTATCAGCTGCCCGAGAAGTTGCCCTCTCTAAGCCGATCATTTTGATCAAGGCGGGAAGATCGGCAGAATCGGCGTCTGCTGCTGTCTCTCACACAGGATCACTTGCCGGAAGCGATGATGCGTTCAATGCAGCGCTGCGTAGAGTCGGCGTCTTACGCGTCGATACGATTGCCGATTTATTTGGAATGGCAGAGGTTTTAGGAAAACAACCAATACCAAAAGGACCTTATTTAACGATCCTTACCAATGCAGGAGGTCCTGGCGTGATTGCAACCGATGCATTGATTTTAAATGGGGGTAAACTTGCAAAGATAGGTCCCGCTTCAATGGAGAGCTACAATGCGATTTTACCCCCAAGTTGGAGCCATAATAATCCGATTGATATCTTAGGCGATGCAAGTAGCGTTACCTATTCAAAAGCGGCATTAATTGCCGTCCAAGATCAACAGACACAAGGATTACTGATTATTTTAACGCCGCAGGCGATGACCGATCCAACAAAAACAGCTACCCTTTTACAACCTTTTTCTCAGCTAGATATTCCCGTACTTTCTAGCTGGATGGGATCTGAGAGTGTAAAAAAAGGAAAAGAGATTTTAGCAGAGTCAGGCATTCCAAATTTTGAATATCCAGATTTGGCTGCCCGCACTTTTGCTTCGATGTGGAAATATAGTTATGATTTAAAAGCAATTTACGAAACCCCGTCCACACTGAAACATTTTGAGGCAGATACAAAAATCGTCGAGGAGATCATAACGAATGTTCTAAAAGAAAATAGGACCATTCTCGATGAGTATGAATCGAAAAGAATTTTGGAAGCCTATCAGATACCCACTGTAACAACCCGAGTTGCAAAAACGGTCGATGAAGCGCTTGACATTGCAAAAACAATGGCCTTCCCGCTTGTATTAAAGCTCTATTCTCGCACGATCACACACAAAACGGATGTCGGTGGCGTAAAATTGAATCTGCCCAATTTAGACGCCGTAAAAAAAGCCTTCGATGAGATCAAAGGTGCTGTGAGTAGTAGCGATTTTCAAGGTGTTACTGTGCAGCCGATGATCCAATTGGAAGGGTATGAGCTCATTTTAGGAAGTACAATCGATGCGCAGTTTGGTCCCATACTCCTTTTTGGATCGGGAGGACAACTCGTTGAAGTGTATAAAGATCGGGCTCTTGCACTGCCACCGCTCACGACAACACTTGCACTCAGGCTGATGGAACAGACAAAAATCTATGAAGCGCTCCATGGTGTTCGGGGAAGAAAGCCAATCGACATTGAAAAATTAAAAGCGATTCTCGTCCAATTTAGCCAGCTCATCGTAGAGGAGAAATGGATCAAGGAATGCGATATCAATCCACTTCTGGCATCACCCGATGGTTTGATCGCGCTCGATGCCAGAATCGTCCTTCACGATCCAAAAACAACTGTTTTCCCCAAAACTGCGATCCGCCCTTATCCAAATCAATATGTAGAAAAATGGGACGAGTTTCTCCTCCGTCCGATCAGGCCTGATGATGAATCAAAGATGCGACAATTCCATCTCGATTTATCGCTAGAAACGGTTCGCCAATCCTATCTGAAAGCGATCAATTACGAAGAACGGGTTGTACACGAGAAATTGCAACGCATTTGTTTTAATGATTATGACAGAGAAATCGCAATTGTGGCAGAATATCAAGATGAAATTTTAGGGATCATCAGACTTTCAAAAGTCTCTGGAGAGTTATCAATGACTGTGAAGGATCAATGGCAAAAGCGAGGCATCGGAACCAAACTGATAAAAAAAACACTCGAAATCGCCAAATCCGAAAATGTAGAACACATTGTCGCATATACCTTGCCAGAGAACCTTCTCATGCAAAAGTTTCTCTCCTCATTTGGATTTACCCTTAAAAAAGAAGGAAATCGCGTCGTTGCAACCTTATGAAAACAGTCATTTCTTGCCTAATTGCATATATCATTGGTCAAATTCTTTGGCTTCTTCCAATACCTGCGGGTTTAGAGCCTCAAGCCTGGCATCTTTTTAGCTTATTTATCGCAACAATTATTGGAATCATGTTGCGCCCTTTTCCAATGGGAGTCATGGCCATTTTTGCACTCGCGATTGCAGTGATTACAAACACGCTTCCCATAAGCGATGCCCTATCTGGTTTTAGCAATGAAATCGTCTGGCTCGTCGTATTTGCCTTTTTTATCTCGAGGGGCTTTCTCGTCACTGGCCTTGGGAGTCGTTTTGCCTATAAAATCATGTCAATCTTTGGGAAACATAGTCTCGGCATCAGTTATGGACTTGTTCTCACAGACCTTGTCCTTGCTCCAACAATCCCAAGTGTGACTGCAAGGATTGGCGGTGTGGTCTATCCAATTTTAAAATCGGTGATCGATCTTTTTACAGGTAGATCCCACGATCCAAAACTAGGCGCTTTTTTAACACAAACCACTCTTCAATCAGCAATGATCACAAGCGCCATGTTCCTAACCGCCATGGCGGGCAATCCCTTTGTTGTAGAGCTAGCAAAACAAAACGGAGTCACCATTACCTGGACAAGCTGGTTAAGTGCTTCCATTGTTCCAGGCCTTCTTAGCCTTCTTATCGTTCCTTATCTCATCTTTCGCCTCGTTTCTCCCACAACTCGAGAAACCCCTCATGCGCGAGAAATGGCAAGAGAACGCCTCGAAAAAATTGGTCCTATGAAAACAGGTGAGAAGATCATGTTTGGAACATTTATCCTCTTAATTGTTCTCTGGATCCTCGAAGTGAATGCGACGCTTGTTGCACTCCTTGGACTTTGTATTTTACTTGCTACCAAAATCTTACAATGGAAAGATGTGATCCAAGAGGTGAGTGCATGGGATACATTTCTTTGGTTTGCAATTCTCCTCACCTTTGCCACCTATCTCAATAAGCTTGGGTTCATCGCATGGTTTAGCAAAGAGGTCATTTTCTATGTAAAGGGATTTAGCTGGCAATGGGGCTTTTTACTCATCAGTCTTCTCTATTTCTACTCGCACTATCTATTCGTCAGTTGCGTTGCACACATTGGAGCTATGTACACGGCATTTCTCGTCATTGCAATCATGCTGGGAACTCCGCCTCCTGTTGCGGCCTTAACCCTTGGCTTTTTCAGCAATCTGATGGGCGGCCTTACTCACTATGGAACCGGACCTGCCCCCATTCTCTTTGAAATGGGGACAATGTCGCTCGGGCAATGGTGGAAAATTGGATTTATCGCAAGCATTGCCAATATCATCATCTGGCTCGGCATTGGCGCTCTCTGGTGGAAGCTCATCGGCATTTATTGAGATATTTTAATATGAATTCAACAAATCAATCAAATTATATTTCTAATGCATTATATGCAGGACAAGTGGGTGTTACAACGACTGTGGGCGCTGGGACAGGTTTTCTCGCAGCTTTTTCGGTCACAGACTTGAATCGCTTTGATCGAGTGGATCATACATGGATGAAATTTATCAATAGCAAAACCATTGACAAGCTATTCATTTCCAGTAATTTAAGGTATAACCTCCAGATGGCGCCTACGTACACACTTCTTTTTACCGGAACCACAATCGGGGGTTATCTTGGAGCGAAGTTGGGGCTTGCGTATGGAATAAGATCTTAAAGTGGGTTAAAAAATCGTTTCGCTAACACTTTAAAATACTCACGTGCATAAAAGTTACCATTTTGGTAACTTTTATGCAGCATTTATTATCTATGCGTGGATAGGTTCTAAAGTAAAGTTTTTAATGATATTTCGGAAGACCTCTTGCTTGGGTTGATTTCCGTCAATTTCTTGGAGGATGGGCTTGTAATATTCGATGAGAGGTTCGGTTTGTCTGCGGTAGATTTCAAGACGCTGTTTTAGTACCTCTTCTGAGTCATCCACGCGCTGGACAAGTGTTCCTCCGCAAGCGCAAAGTTCGTTTTTAGGAGGATCATATTTTCGATGATAAGGTCTGCCACATTGTTTGCATGCAACTCTGCCACAAATCCTTTCAACTAAAAGCGATTCATCTAGGGTCAAAAGGATCACGTTGAGTTTATGGGTTTTGCTAAATTCTCGATCGATTGCTCGTGCTTGAATGAGGGTTCGAGGGACCCCATCAAGAACAGCACCTCTTTTACAATCTTCCTGCTTTAAGCGTGCGAAAAGCATTTCCAAAACGATTTCATCCGGGACAAGCCGGCCATAATCCATAAATCCTTTAGCCTTAATGCCAATCGTTGTTCTATTGCAAATATTTTGTCTGAAAAGATCTCCAGTCGAAATGTGAGGGATTAAAAGATGAGAGCCAAGAGAGGGGGCGTGTGTTCCTTTACCTGCGCCAGGAGGCCCTAACAGGATGACTAAAGCAGGGGAGTTAAAAGTGATATCAGCCATATTTAGGTTGTTTAGCAATTTTCAGTACCCTTCAATCATAAACAATACGTTGGCAAAATGCAATGTTGAAAAGATCAACGTTATCCTTTGTAAAGCCATTCTCGGTGTGAATTCTTCGAGGAGATTTGGGATATTTTCGAACGAGTTTACCCCATTTTCGCAAAGCTAATATCTC
>DAIDIM010000013.1 GCA_027459365.1 Chlamydiota bacterium | reverse complement strand
ATCTCCGGTGAGAGCGTCCGCGCTTTTATTATTTTTTTACTCGTCAATAGGGACGTTGCTGCTATTAACTCGCAAAAAAATAATAAAATCATCGGACGCCTCCCTCGGATCTGCCTTTCAAAAAATGACATAAGTCGAGCTGAAGAATTTCCTTGTCATGAAGAGTTATGTTAAGAAATTTAAGTTACGTCCCTTGAAGACCCATATTGCGCATCGAAGGCATTTTTCAATCTCTTCATTATATACCCTTTGTATTTCTGTAACGGCTACTTTCATGTTTTTAGCTGAAAATAAAGCTTGTGCTTCTAGCAAGACATTTTCTTTCATGCCTTTTTTAGCATTGGCAATCAAATCACATTCCTTATCCTCTGCTGATTTTGTAGAAGATCTTAGGTATTGCTCATAATCAGAAAGGTTCTCTATAATTTCGGAGTAAATTGTTAAATTAATGTCATTACTAATCATGCTGCCACTAGCCGATGGTAATGTATTTGTAGGCTTCGCAGTTGAAGGTCTTTGTTTCGGCGCAGCGGCAGATGATGCTGAGTTAGTATGATTGACTGACATATTAAATCATTTTTTGTTATATTTTTAATATATGTTATTATTTTTTTTATTCATTTTCTAATAGGTGCGATGGCTAGTAGGCTCAACGTTTGACGAACTCGTTCATAAATCTTTTTGTCTAGATCTCTCTGATTTGTATATCGCTTAGTCAAATCCGATATATTTACACACACTGTATATCTCTCGTTATCTGTCACTGCAGTAACAGTATTATTTGATCTGTTAGTTATTACAAAATTCATATTTCCTCATTTTTTAATTGTTTTCGTTAAATATATTATATTAAACTATTGAATAATAATTCAACTATTAAATTTATTTGTATAATACTTAATTATAATTTTTGAAGCCATCAGACTAGAATGACCTTTTTTTAAATTATAAGTTATTGATAATGAGTAAGAAAAGAATTGAGAGCGATTATCTAGAGTCCAAATAGCTTTGTAGGAGGAGGGAGGCTGCGACTTCATCCGCTCTCGAACTCCGCTCTTTGCGGTTTGCACCTGTTTCTCTGAGGGCCGATTCGGCATGTTTGCTGGATAGTCTTTCGTCGATGAAGAAAATGGGCATTTGGAAGGCGGTTTCGAGATCTTTGGCGAAGGCTTCCGCTTTTAGAGCCATCTCGGCTTTTGCTCCGCTCATAAGGAGCGGGAGGCCAATGACGATTCCCCCAATTTCCTCTTTTCGCTTTTGGATTGTGGGAATAACCTGTTTTGGTTCTACGGTTGTCCAGGGGAGGGCAAAGGTTTGAGTCGGATTTGAGATGGCAAGGCCGCAACGTTTTAGACCAAAGTCGATGCCGATGATCCGTTTCAAATCGGCGCCTCTTCACATACTAGCGATGCGATGAAATCTTTAAAGAGGGGGTGGGCGTGAAGAGGTTTAGATTTGAACTCGGGATGAAATTGAACGCCGAGCATCCAGGGATGATCTTTGATTTCTGAGATTTCACAAAGGTTGCCTCTTTGCAATGTCCCTGAAAAGAGCATGCCAGCTGCCTCCATCGCTTTTTTGTATTCGTTATTGAATTCATAACGATGGCGGTGTCTTTCTGAAATAAGAGATTGTCCGTAAGCATTCTTTGCTAAAGAATTGTCCACCAGCTCACATGGATAAGCGCCCAGTCTCATCGTGCCGCCGAGATTTTGGACATTTTTTTGTTGGCTCAATAATGAGATCACCGGATGCGGTGTATTGATGTTCATTTCAGTCGAATCGGCATCTTGAAGACCGAGTACGTTGCGGGCAAATTCGACAATCATCACCTGCATGCCAAGGCAAATGCCAAAATAGGGGATCTTGTTTTCTCTGCAATATTTTGCGCATCGAATCATCCCTTCCCAGCCCCGTTCTCCAAAGCCGCCAGGTACGACAAATCCATCGCACTCCTCGAAATCTTTTAATTTATCTGATTCAAATTTGCGCAGTTCTAATTTTACACCACAGGCTGCTGCACCATGATGCAATGCTTCAAAAACCGATTTGTAGGCGTCTTGATGATCGATATATTTACCGACGATTCCTACAACGACTTTTCCCTTTGGATGGGTCACCGTGTGGACCATCTTTTTCCAATCGGTGAGATCTGGTTTTTTTGCTGGCAAGTCGAGCATTTTGCAAATCATTTGATCGAGTCCTTGATTGTGTAAATCTAGAGGAACCTCATAGATCGTTTGCAATACATCACGTTCGTCAAAGACTGATTCTTCTGGGACATTACAGAAAAGAGAGATTTTCTCTTTGATCTCGCTGGAAAGTGGATTTTCACATCTGCAAAGCATGATGTCAGGGAAAATACCGATACCTCTTAAAACTTGTGCCGAATGTTGCGCAGGTTTTGTTTTCACTTCACCTGCAGCTTTTAGATAAGGGACATAGGTTAAGTGAATGTTGATACAATCTTTTTTTCTCTCATAGCGAAACTGCCGAATCGCTTCTAAAAAGGGAAGAGATTCAATATCTCCAACGGTGCCTCCGATTTCGACAAGAACCACTCGGATATCTTTGTCTTGATTTGCGCATGCAAGAATCCGCTGTTTAATTTCATCTGTTATATGGGGAATTACCTGAACTGTTTTGCCTAAATAGTCGCCTTTTCGCTCTTTCTTAATGACTGTATCATACAGCTGACCTGACGTGGTATTGGATGCGCGAGAAAGGGGGGAGTTGGTATAGCGATAATAGTGCCCTAAATCAAGATCGGTCTCGGCACCATCGTCAGTCACATACACTTCGCCGTGTTGAAAGGGGTTCATAGTTCCTGGATCAACATTGAGATATGGATCGAGTTTCAACATCGCAATCTTATGACCGCAATGTTCCAACAACATCCCAATGGAGGCAGAGGTGAGCCCTTTTCCTAAAGAGGAAACGACTCCGCCTGTGATGAAAATATATTTGACTGACATAAAATATTCTTTAACCTTTCTAAGTCTTGCGGAATATCTATCCCGAGGATTTTTTCCTTAACAACAGTTATTTTAACCGACCGGCCATTTTCTAGCACCTTTAGTTGTTCAAGATCCTCGATTTTTTGAAGAGGGGAGGTGGGAAATGAAAAAAAATCTTTTAAGAATGCGCTTTTATAGCAATAGATACCGATGTGTCCATATGCTATAAGCTCTTGATTATTCGTATGATATGGAATAGGAGAGCGACTAAAATAAAGGGCATACTGATTCTGGTCGAATACACATTTCACAATATGGGGCGAGAGGAAATCTTCATAGGAATCAATTTTTGTCACCGCAGTAGACATGTTGGCATGAGAATCTGACTTCAGTGCATGAAGAATTGCAGAGATTGTTTCGCTTTGCGTCAGTGGATGATCACCCTGCAAACCGACAATATAGCTTGCTTCCTGTAGCTTTTTCTCTTTTTGAAAAGCCTCGTAAATGCGCATCGTCCCATTTTGGCAATCTGGCGTCGTCCAAATGACCTGCCCACCAAGAGAGTGGATATGATCGGCAATTTCATCACTATCTGTTGCAACAAAAACGGCATCGAGATCCTTGCAAAGAGACGCTTTTTCAAAAGTATGCTGGAGGACAGTTTTCCCAGCTGCGGTCTTGAGAAGTTTCCCAGGAAAGCGTGTACTATTCAAGCGAGCAGGAATCACACAAGCTGTAGCCATGATCAAATCATTTTTAGCCAATCAGATTAAAAAAGCAAGATTTTCGGCGCTTTGACGAAGCCGAGGTCGAGTAAGAGAGCTAGATTGCTCTAGCTCTCTCCTCTAAGAACCGTACGTGATACTTTCGCATCATACGGCTCAAGCCCTTCTAAGACTATTTAGCTTAGCCCGGCTATGTTTCCGATT
>DAIDIM010000175.1 GCA_027459365.1 Chlamydiota bacterium | reverse complement strand
ACTGACCTCATACAACAGTGCCATCAACCGCAGTGCGCTACAGATTTATGCGGATGTGAGATTAGGCTAGGATGGGTGTCCCATGTCGGCAATGCTGATGTTATTTGTCATGACGGGGGCACTGGAGGGTTTACAAGCTTTTTAGGATTCAATCCTAAAACTAGGCAAGGAATCGTCGTTCTTTCCAATTCCACAGAAGACTGGCTAGACGAATTCTCTCTACGTTTATTGGATCCAATGACCCATAGAAAAGATTCCGAAGGGAAACTCAATGAATAGTTTACGAAATATTGTTCGCAATATTGCAACACCTTAATTTATCCATCCTTTATCATCAATGAGATTACCGTTAGCCATTATTGGTAGATCCGAAAAATCGTCTTGTTCATGCGTAGTTTAACTTAACAATAAAACCCAATTGACTTGATTGGGTGTTTTTGTTAAGTTAAAGAAAAGAGGGATTTATTCTATGAGACCTCAAGCCTGTTTACAGCTACTTGTCCCTTTACTCAATCAACCCTCCTTTACATCTAAGGAAGCAAAAGCTCTTGGCGTTCCGGCCGCAGTATTAAGCCATTATGTAAAGGCAGGAAAACTAAAAAGGATTCGTCGCGGAGTCTATCAGGCAATTGACTATCAAAATCCCGAAGCTTTCCGCTGGCTAGATCTTATAGAGGCTGTCCATTCTATTAATGGTGGAGTGGTATGCCTGATTTCCGCTCTAGCTGTGTATGATCTAACAGAAGAGATCCCTCGTCAACACTGGATTGGAATTCGACATGGGACTTCAGCTCGAAGTAGCCGTCAAATTAAGGTCGTTCGTTTTCGTGACCTTGATTTAGGCAAAGTCGAAATCGAACTGGAAGGAGCCCGCATTCCAATTTTTGATCGGGAGCGCACAATTATAGATGCATTTCGCCTACTGAGTCGAGAAACCGCTATTAAAGCTTTAAAAACAGCTTCGGCAAAAGGGGGAAAAAATCGCATCGATCTGATAAAGCTCGAAGCATATGCTAAAAAGCTGCACTTCGACATTTCACCATATTTAATGAGTATAACCACATGATAAATGAACAAGCTCTCAAAGACAGGCTTCAAACTGTTGCCAAGGAAAAAGAAATCCCTTTCAATGCCTGCTGGAAACAGCTTCTCCTAGAAAGGTTTCTAGCGCGATTATCACGCTCTTCCCACGTCAACAAATTTATATTTAAGGGTGGGTATCTCCTTTCCTATATGATGAAAATAGGAAGAGAAACGGTAGATCTCGATTTTCTTTTGACGCGTATGAATGCTGAAGTAAAAGGACTTCAAGAAGTCTTTGAAGAGATTGTGTCGACATCATCAGACGATGGGTTCACCTTTTTCTTTGAAGGTATAGAACTACTTTCTCAGCCACATATGGAATATCCTGGATATCGCACAACTTTCAAAGCCTCTTTTGCCAAGATGAAAGATAAAATCCATGTAGATGTTGGAGTTGGCGATATTGTAGAACCACAGAATCGAGATATTAAGCTTTTTGAATATCGTGGGAAGCCATTTTTTGAAGAATCAATTTCTCTTTTAGTCTACCCTATTGAAACAATTTTTGCAGAAAAACTAGAGACTGTGCTTTCAAAGGGCTCTAGAAATAGCCGTATGAAGGATTTTCATGATCTGCTTTTACTCTTACGTGATAAAAGTTTACAAAGTTCAAAGAAGTTGCACGAGAATGTAAAAAAGACGTTTGGTAATCGAGGTACTGTCTTGAAACCTATCCAGTTCGATGAATCAGGTCAAAAAGCTCTTCAACAGCTTTGGACTGCCCATCTTCATGGCCTTGGAGATATGGCGAAAGAGCTTGATCTACCTGAAAACATCACAGCTGCAATAGATGCAATCAACTCCGGAATATCGCCTATGGCGTTGTAAAATAATAAATTTTAGAGTTATACAGGAGAAAAACGGTTCAGATTTTGAGGATTTTTTCGCAACTGGTATTGTCTCAATACCAGCAAGAAAAAATCGTCAATAAGATGAATTAAATTTTCCCTGTAGAAAAAAGTATTGGGCCCTGAAGTGATCTTTATGTTAGAATTGTCCTCCAAGTGAGACTGTCTTGAGTCATCTGTCGTTTTCTAGATTGATTGTTTTATTTCTATTCATTGTCCCTTGTATGCATGTTTTTTCTGCAGAGGAAAATTTTCTTCTGATCAACGGTATGACAGACGAAATCATCATTGAATTAGGTCCTAATATTCATAAACAAATGAGCCCATGCTCTACTTTCAAGATTCCTTTGAGCTTGATGGGGTATGATGCGTCAGTGTTAAAAGATGAAATAAATCCCATCTGGAACTTTCAAGAAGGGTATGATGATTGGCTGGTATCTTGGAGAATTCCTCAATCTCCCTTAACATGGATGAAATACTCCTGCGTTTGGTACTCAAAGGTCTTAAGCATAGAACTAGGATTAAAGAGGATCGAAAACTATTTAACTTCAATGGAATATGGTAATCAGGACGCATCTGGAAGATTGGCCGATCCTGGCCCTTTAAATCCTTTCTGGTTAAACTCTTCTCTTGAAATCTCTCCAAAAGAGCAAGTCAGCTTTATTCAAAAGATGATCCGCGCTCAGCTTCCTATTTCATCTAATGCTATTCAAATGACAAAGGAGATTCTCTTTAAAGAAGAATTACTTGAGGGTTGGAAACTGTTTGGAAAAACAGGATGGAGTGGTTCTGACGTTGCCAAAGATGGTAAAACTTTAGAACATGGTTGGTTTGTAGGGTGGATAGAAAAAGAAGATAGCTTTTATCCATTTGCTTATCTCATCTGTGACAAGAAAATAAATCTCGATCAACGAATTCCAACAGTCAAACAGCTACTCACACAATCTAACGTAATGCTCGATCTTGCACACGAATGAATAAAGAAATTTTACCGTGTTTTTCTGTTCTTGCCCAATCAATCATAGTTGGCAGCCTTTATGAACATTACAAAGGTCTCCGTTACAAGATCATTGGAGTAGCACATCATAGTGAAACGTTGGAAGAACTGGTTGTCTACCAAGCCTTATATGAAAAAGGCGATATATGGGTCCGTCCACTGGCCATGTTTCTAGAAAATATTGTGATCAATGGACAATCAATGCCAAGATTTAAGTTAGTTCAAAAATGAAATTTGGAGAATGACGGTAGCCGGACTTGAACCAGCGACAAACGGATTATGATCCCGCTGCTCTACCAACTGAGCTATACCGCCGAAGAGGGTCTTAGGCGTTGTAAAACAATAACTTTTACAGTTCTACAGGGAAAATTCAATTCATCTTATTGACGATTTTTTCTTACTGGTATTGATACAATACCAGCTGCGAAAAAATCCTCAAAATCTGAACCGTTTTTCTCCTGTATAACTCTAAAATTTATTGTTTTACAACGCCTTAGCTAAAAAATAGCGGGGGTAGGACTCGAACCTACGGCCTTTGGGTTATGAGCCCAACGAGCTAACCACTGCTCCACCCCGCGATATGAAAAATAGAGCTTACCAAACCTCCGAATTATCTCCTAATACTTTCTGCACTTCGCACCATGTTGCATGGCTGCTCCCCTGCAACTTCGTTGATAAATCTGAGGATCGCTGGATATAATTCGGTAGATCTTCCAGAATTTGATGGATTGATTCGACCAGATTTTCTAAAGTGGCTTTTCTTCCGGCTTTAGCATCTAAAATTTTGTTTACCAGATCAATTTGCTTATGTGTATAGGGTCCAAAAATGGTTGGGCATCCATAGAGGGCTGGCTCTAAGAGATTGTGGCCTCCAATGTTGGGGACAAAGCTTCCGCCGATGATCGCTATTTTGCTTTGCGAATAGCAAATTGGAAGAGCGCCCATCCGATCTACCAAAATCACCTTAGCCTCTTTTTCTTCGCTAAAATGGGCAAAGGAGATGTTTTTTTTCAAAAGCAGCGATGCTACCTCAGAAAATCTTTCAGGATGACGCGGTGCGAGAAAAATAGGGAGATCAATCCCATGTAGCCGATCAAGTAAGAGCTCCTCCTCATGGCGATGTGTACATGCGATGGTCAGAAAATCTCGCGGTAGCATCTCTGTTTTAACAGGTGCCATATCGAATTTGAGATTGCCTGTAACCTTGACTTTTTCTGGAACAAAATGGGCAAAACGGTTGGCATGTTCCTCACTTTGCACACAGAGAAGATCGAGATGAGAAAAAAGTTTGGATGTAAGTTTTGGAAACAATGAGAAGCGCTTAAACGATCTTTCAGACATTTTTCCACTCACTAAGAAGACTTTCCCCTTTTTCTTCATTGCTTTTAGCAAATTTGGCCATAGATCCCCTTCAATGAGAAATAGACATTCTGGATTGATTTTTTGAACAAAGCGATTTGCTGAGAATGAAAAATCAAGAGGAAGATAAAGATGCTGATCCGCGTTGATTTTCTTCGCCTCCACAAAGCCTGTTGCAGTTGTCGTTGTGATGCAAAAGCGATGAGAGGGAAATTGTTTTTTTAGAAGTTGAAAAAACGGAGCTGCCGCCTTGACCTCTCCAACAGATACTGCGTGAATCCAAATCACCTTTTCCATTTGAGGAAGAAAAAATCCCAATCTTTGCAAAAAAGCGGGATGTTTTTTTCCATACAAACGATGCCAAAGAAGATGCGGCGCTAAAATGAGAAAATAGAGAAATAGGACAAAGTTATAGATCAACTTTTTACTACAATGTTCAGCAATTTATTAGGAACAAAGATCGTTTTTAAAATTTCACCTGTTAGAAATTTTTCAACTTCAGGTTTGCTTCTTGCAATCGTCATCAGCTCATTCTCTGTTATATTCATCGGAAGCTCAAATCGACCTCGAAGTTTTCCATTAATTTGAATAACGTAAGTAGCTATATCTTCTACAAGATATTCTGGATTGACAGTTGGAATCGGCGCAAAAGTAAGTGGATCTTTTCGTCCCAAAATCTGCCACATTTCTTCTGCAATATGGGGCGCAAATGGATAGAGCACTTGAATTGCCCCCTCCAAACATTTTTTTGGAAAGTGATTGAGTTGCGTAAAGTCGTTGAGATACTCCATCATGTGCGCAATTGCCGTATTGAATTGGAATGTTTCAATATCTTTGGTCACTTTATCAATGATTCGATGGGTGAGCTTCATCGCATCAAGATGTTCCTCATCTGTCACTTTATCACTAGTGACCATATCAAAGAAGCGATTTAAAAAGCGCTTGCATCCGGTCACCGCATCGGTATTCCACACCTTTTCTCGATCAAACGGCCCCATGAACATCTCATAAAGTCGCAAGGCATCGGCGCCAAATTCATCAATGATCTCATCGGGTGACACACCATTGAGCTTTGACTTGGACATTTTGTCAATAAACGAGATCAGCTCTTCCCCTGTTTTCTTCGAATAGTAATTGCCATTCCGCTCTTCCACCTCATCGCTTGGAAGATATCCGCCCCCATGCAATTTATACGATCGCGAAGTAACTAGTCCCTGGTTGCGCAGCGTCATAAATGGCTCGAGAGTGTGCACAAGTCCTAAATCGTAGAGAACTTTATGCCAAAAACGGGCGTACAAAAGATGGAGAACCGCATGTTCAACGCCGCCAACATAGAGATCAACTGGCATCCAATATTTATCTGCTTTTTGACTCCAAGCTTCGCGTTTGTTATGGGGATCGCAGAAGCGGAGATAATACCAGCAAGATCCGGCCCATTGCGGCATTGTATTGGTCTCTCTTAAAGCTTTTTTGCCACTCTTTGGATCGGTAATTTCAACCCAGCTTTTCACTTTTGCAAGGGGACTTTCCCCTGTTGCGGCAGGTTTATAATCATCCAGTTCTGGCGGCATCAAAGGCAATTCATCCAGTTCCAGCGCGCGCTTTGTACCATCTTCAAAGTGCAAAATAGGGAACGGCTCTCCCCAATAGCGCTGTCTTGAAAAAAGCCAGTCGCGCAGCTTATAATGGACTGTCCTTTTCCCTTTATTTTCTTTTTCTAACCAATCTAAGATCGCCTTCTTTGATTCTTCAGCATTTAAGCCATTGAGGAAAGAGCTCTCGATTGTGACCCCCTCTTCATTCTTAACAGAAATGATTGGCAAATCATACGTTGTTGCAAAACCAAAATCCCTCTCATCATGGGCGGGAACTCCCATAATCGCTCCGGTTCCATACCCCATCAAAACGTAATCGGCGACCCAAATTGGGATTTTTCTACCGGTTATTGGGTGGTTCGCATAAGCGCCAGTCCAAACACCTGTTTGCGATTTTGCCAAATCGGTCCGATCTAAATCGGTTTTCAAAGAAGCATAATGGAGATATTCCTGAACTGCCTTTTTTTGCTTTTCTGTAGTGATTTTTGGGACAAGTGGGTGTTCTGGAGCGATACACAAAAAAGTGACTCCAAACAATGTGTCAGGGCAAGTTGTGAATACCGTAACCTCTTCATCGTCTATAGGAAAACCAATGAGAGCCCCCTCACTTCGCCCAATCCAATTTGCTTGCAATTTCTTCAAATGATCTGGCCAATCTAAAATATCCAAATCGGCAAGCAAACGATCTGCATAAGCCGTAATCCGCAAAATCCACTGCTTTAGTGGCCGCCTAACGACAGGATAACCACCCTCTTTAGACCTCCCATTTTCCACCTCTTCATTGGCTAAAACAGTCCCTAAAATAGGGCAAAAATTGACATTGATCTCAGCTTCATAAGCAAGACCCTTTTCAAAAAGGAGCGTAAAAATCCACTGTGTCCACTTATAATAACTTGGATCGCTGGTTGCTATCTCCCGATCCCAATCGTAGCTAAACCCGAGCGACTCTAACTGCCTTCGATAGGTATCAATATTGGCCTTCGTCGTAATCGCCGGATGCGTCCCAGTTCGTATCGCGTACTGCTCTGCTGGCAATCCAAAGCTATCCCAGCCCATCGGATGGAGAACCTTAAATCCCCTCTGTCGTTTATAGCGCGCCAGAATATCTGTTCCTGTATAGCCCGTTACGTGCCCAACATGAAGCCCTGCTCCCGAGGGATATGGGAACATATCCAAAATATAATACTTGGGTTTTGCAAGGTCAATTTCGGCCTTAAAAGTCTTATGCTCTTTCCAATATTGTTGCCATTTCTTCTCAATGATTCTCGGGTCGTATTTCTGTTTCATGGGCAAAGATCATAGCAAAAAACGTATTTAATTGACTAACCTACTGACTGTCAATGTCTTATGAATAGTAAAGGAGGATTTATTTACTATTGAATTATAAATATTAAAAATAATTTAATTTTAAATAATTTATATGGTATAATTAAAATAAGTACGCAAAATTATTTATATGAGTATTTCAGAAATTCAAAATTATGAAAATGCAAGCACTGAGCTAAGATTAGTTCAAGTGTCTGACTCTTTCGATGATCATGTTGCAAAAGTCGCCTCTATTTGGGTAAGAGTAGCTTTAGAAAAAGCTCTTGTTGCTACAGAGAAAAGAGAGCAAGAACAGTTTAGGGCCTGTGCAAAAATAAGTTCATTGATAGCAGACTCTCACAATGTTTCGCCAAATTACGGTTTTTCTTATGTTTGCTATGATGCAAAAGGTCAACCGCAAGGGATAATGATTCTAGCAATACACTCAGATCAAGTGGAAGTAGCTCGCATAGTCACTAACCCAAACAATATTCGTTCCTGTGTCAATAAAAACCAAGTGCGGGGGGCAGGAACTTGTCTTCTGCAGGAGGCAGAAAAACTTGCAATGAATGAGGGCAAGGAATCGGTTTATTTATTCCCACTTGATGAGGCTAACGATTTTTATGAAAAAAATGGTTTCCTACAGACTGGAGACGATATAAGAATCATGACCAAAAAAATTCAAAAAGTTTCACAAGAATTTTTTCAATCGATTGAGAACTGTTAATAAATTTACGATTTGAGAATTGACAGAATTGGGTCCTTTTTCTTTTAAGACAGTGTTGATCGTGAAATTGATTGGTCGTTAACTCTTTTTTTTGACCTCTTTACATTAGACCTCTTGCGTAACTAAGGGTTCGTCGAATTTTGGAATTATTTTGGCCGATTTTCGACAGAATCTTAGTTACGCAAAAGGTCTATTCAAGCCATGTCGAGGCTTTGGCCCGGGACGGGTCTTAATGAATAGGGGGTCAACATCTACCATTATACTTCCGTAAAAAAAAACTTTACTGTTAGACTCTAAATTATCAAAAATGATATAATTATCCTTTAATTAAAAACTAATTAATCATTTTTATATGAATTATATAAACAATATAAATCTCAGTCAAGTGGGTCGGAATCTCTGGAATCGTTTAGGGCCTAGCGGAGTTGTTGTTTCTTGTGCTCTTGCTACCTTAGCAGCACTCACCGTGCATAGTTGCTTTTTTCAAAATAGAAGTCTTAGATTAGCTCCAGAACTTACTTGCCAAACACCTGCTGAACTATCCTCTCAAGAACTTCAATGTCGATTAGATCTAGAATTTCCATTTATTCGTGACTGGGTGAATCGTGCTCTAGACACTGATGAGTACGAAAATAGGATCATAGCCGCGCGAAAAATTCTACAATGTATTGAATCTAGATCACCTTTTTTAGATCTCTCCAATTTAGGGTTAACATCTCTCGAGGGTCTTCTGTTTCAAGATTTTATAGAACTTGATCTCCAAAATAATCAGATATCGAGTATCGCAAACATATCTTTCTCGAATGTCGAGAATTTATATTTAAATGGAAATCCTTTCACGGATTTATCATCAACGCAATTGTCAGAAATAGGTTGCATTTCTATAAATCCAAGTCAAATTCCGGATATTTTATCGACCGACCTCCGCGGAGTTGAAATGGTTAATTTGTATAATGACGCGCCTTTATTAGAATCAAGATTCCCAAACAATGTTGTAGGGCTTCCGGAAATAGTGTTAGAAGATACAAGAAATTGTCCCAATTTAACTGAACACTCAAATTATTCGGACCTAATAACGTTCCTCAACCGTCTTCCAGAGATCCCCGATTATCAAAATAAAAATACTCAAGCTCAAGTCATTCAAACGATGAATGAGATACTGCACAGTGCAGAAAAAAATGAAGAATTTCGCAAAACTCTATTCAATGAGATTTCTCAGGGGACCACCAATTGTGCAGATCGTCCTACCTACTGTTTTTCTCGATTGGTTGATCATCTTACACTTTATAAGGCAGAAAATAAAGGACCCGCCGCGGTACTTAACGCTCTTTACAATCTGAAAAGAGTAGAAGCGATAGAAAATTACGCTAATGAATTATCAAATGGTGAAGAGCTTGAAGCAGCCCTTTGGCTTCGATTAAATATTCTTCCCGATCCAAATGGTGTGCAATCAATGAATCAAACTCGATATGTCCTGCGTGGACTACGACTGAGGAAAGCACATCTCGCCGAAGCGAATAGACGAGTCGCTGCTGTGACGGACAGTGAAGAAAAACGCGTTGCAATACTTGCAAACTCTCCTTATTTCCAGAAAAAATGTGAACTTAAACCAGAATATGCAAAAATCACTGAAGAGGCAGCAGAAAAACTAGCAAAGTTATATGAAACTGAATTGACAGAAGCAGAAAAACTCGAAAAAACCAAATTGATTGAATTAGAGAGAAAAAAACTTTTCACAGACTTTGTTTTTGCTGAAGCTATTCGTTTCTTCAGGGAATGTTCTCAAGAGATTGCTTCGTCGATTTGAGAATCTCCTTTAGACAAGCAACTTCTTCAATTGATTCATAGCTGTTTGTAGATTGATCCCCGATTTGAGAACGGCAATCATTGGATCCTTTTTCTTCATCCGTTTCAAGACAGTTTTGATTGTAAATTGATCAGGTGTTAACCCCTTTTTGACCTCCTTCCATTCAAGCGGTGTCGAAACTTTGGCGCCTATACGTGGGCGTACAGCATAAGGTGCTACAATTGTTTGACCCGATCTGTTTTGTAGGCAATCGATATAGATTCTCTTGGGCCGTTTTTTAGGTGCCCGTTCAAGACTGGTCACTTCTGACATCCTCCTATGAACAATGTGTCCGATAATTTCAGCAAATTGACGCGATTGCTCAAAGGTATATTTTCCATGCAGTGGGATGAGGATATGCAACCCTTTCCCTCCGGAGGTTTTGCAAAAGTTTTTGATTTTAGCCTTATCTAATATTTGATGGAGGAGTTGTGCGAGATCAACTACTTTCTCAAATGGAACATCATGTGGGTCAAGGTCAATGACACAATAGTCTGGTTTGTCAAGATTGTTGCAACGCGACATAAAAGGATGAAGATCAATGCTTCCCAAGTTGATTGCGTAGAGTAGCCCTTCAACATTATCGATGAGAAGATAATGGTCGATTTTCCCCCCTTCATGTTTGATTGGAAATGTGCGAATGCCAGGTGGTACTTTTTCATTGTTTTTTTGATAAAAATGTTCCCCTTCAATTCCATTGGGAAAACGGTGGAGGATAATGGGTCGATCTTTCAAATAAGGCAAGATATAAGGTGCCATTTTTTTGTAGTAAGAGAGAAGATCTCTCTTAGTAATTTTTTCTTTTGGGAAATAGATTTTATCAGGATTTGATAGTTTAACAGTCTCTTCTGGAACCTCTTTTTTAACGCTTCGTGCCGATTTGTCTGCGCGAAGCCCAAGAAAAACGGGATGGCGCATTCGATTGTCTTTAGTCCATTCTAAAAAAGTGACTTCGCAGAGAAGTTTGGGCTCAACCCAGGTTGCGTCTTTCACTTTGGGCGCATCTTTAAAAGGAGATTGTTTTTGCGTTAAGGGTTTCAGTTCATTGGAGATCTCTCGAAGCGTAACTCGGCTAAAACCACCACCGACAGAACCGGCATAGATAAGCTCTCTTTTTTTGTTGTAAACACCGACAAGCAGTGATCCAAATTTAATCCGTGATCCTTGCGGCTCAGTAAAGCCGCCAATGACTACTTCTTGCCTAAGCGACGTCTTCACTTTGACCCAATCACGGCTACGCTTGGATTGATAGGTGCTATTCATTCGCTTGCCGATAATCCCTTCAAGTTTTGCCTTTTGCGCCGCTTTAAAAAACTCATCCCCTTGCTCCAAAATATGATTACTATAGCGGACGAATGAAAACTGATATTTCTCAAGTAAACTTTGTAGGATTTTTTTTCGCTCAATTAAAGGCAGATCACGGAGATCTTTGCCATCTTTATAAAGAAGATCAAATACATAAAAGACTAGATTTCCAAGTCTTGTTCTTTGATAATTTTGCATGAGTTGAAAATCGGATTTTCCCGCATCATTGAGAATCACAATTTCGCCGTCTAGAATTACATTTTCTTTAATCTTTTTAAGATCAAGATTTAAGTCAGGGAATTGATCAAATACGAGGTTATTGCGCGATTTTAATACATCATTGAATGCAAGAGCGCGAAATCCATCCCATTTTACTTCAAAAAGCCATTCTGGATCAGAAAAAGGCTCTTTAATCAAAGTGCAAAGCATTGGAGGGATAAAATCGGGCATTCTGGAGTCATTCACTTTTTTGGCATTTTTTTTCAAAAGCAGCCATTGCTTGCCATTCATTCTTTGAAGAACAAATTCTCCCTGAAAGCGTTTCCCAGAAAGAATGATCGCAAAATGACCTTTGGCGAGTCCATTTTTCAAATATTCTTCCATCTCTTTTTTAGAATCACCCTCCACCGTACGATACGTTCCATGATCCCAAAGTTCAACGGTTCCGGCTCCGTAATTTCCAACAGGTATGACCCCTTCAAAATATTGATAATCGAGCGGATGATCTTCAACTTGGATCGCTAAACGCTTTTCTTTGGCACTTAAGGGGAGCCCCTTTGGAACCGCCCAACTGAGAAGTACCCCTTTGTATTCAAGACGAAAGTCGTAATGTAAATGAGAGGCATCATGACGTTGCACGCAGAAAGCCAACTCCTTTCCCACTTTCGTTGAAATTTTTGGCTCAGGCGTTCTTTTAAAATTTCGTTTCTTCCTATATATCTTAAGAGACATGCCGTTTTCTTTCTTTTTTCGTCGCCTTTAAACTTGCCTGCAGAAGTGGGAAAATATCTTGTACTTTTGTCGGCTTTGGAGCTTTTTCAACAGGCGTTGCCCTTTTCGCTTTCCGTTTAATCGTCTTTTTGAGTTCTTCAATGTAGGTGTCTTTGTATCTTTCTGGAGTAAAATCGCCTGATAATTGATCGATCAATTGGATCGCTGTATCCATTTCTTGTGTTGTCCAATGACCCTTTGCAATCTCAAGCTTTTTTACATCTAAAATCTCATTTTCATAGCGCAACTGATTGACAATCAATGCATCGCCATAAGCCTTGATCACACCGATATGCTCTTTGTGATGCAGGACAAATTTTGCAAGTCCCACTTTTTCTGTTTTTTTCAAAGCGTCTCTAAAGAGGCAATAGGCCTTAAGTGCTGTCTTAGAAGGTTCTAAAAAATAGGGTTTCGTGTAATAGATTGTATCAATCTCATCGACATCTACAAAACTTTGAATCTCAATAGTCGTTGTTTTCTTTAGATTTGCACGTTTAAAATCGCTATCATCTAGAACGACATAATTCCCTTTTTCGATCTGATAACCCTTCTCAATTTCATTCCAAGGCACCTCTTTGTCTTCGCTCTCGCAAATTCTTCGATAGAGAATATGGGAGTGATCTTTTTTATGAAGTAAAACAAATGAAAGTTCCCGTTCTCGGCTCACTGTGTACATATTCACAGGAATATTCACAAGGCCAAAACTTAAAGAACCTTTCCACAATTCGTGCATTATTTATCTCATTGTAAATGGCACAGTATCGGTTATTTCTTTCTCTCCAAAAAATTGCATGGGGCCTGGATTTTGATACTCATCATCGAATTTCCAACTTTCCCTATTTTTAGCAAAGTGGAGAAACGGTTTGCTTTCCAAGTTGACAAGCGCCTTGGCAATCACCGGTTTTTGCATCCCCTTTCTCTCCTCCATTTGCATTAATTGGACAATTGGCACAAGGCTACATTGCCAAGCCTCTTGATCTTGCGCCAGATTTTGAATGGCGCAGAGAGCGCCACTCATTTCATCGCGTATTCCCAATGCCGCCATGCATCCAAGTGCATAGCAATAATTTGCATCAAAATTTGATGGATAACACGATCTCCCTTCATACCCAAAAAAATGGGCAACCGGCGAAAATTTTCCTTTAAAGGATCTTCTGCCCAATTCCTCTTTTACAAGCTCAATCAATAACTCTTCCGTCTCTATTTGAGAAAGGGCCACATTACCATGCGAATCTCGTTCAAGCAATAGCTGCGCCTGAATCTTCGAGGGAAGTGAATAGAAAAGGGTTTTATTTTTTTGCTTTAAGCTTTCCTGCGTCTCCCCCTTTGCAAGGAGCTGATTCAATTCCACGATCAAAGCTTTCATTTCTGGGATAAATTCAAGAAGGCCCTCCGGAATGAGGATCACCCCATACTCTTTCCCCTGCCCTTTTCTCGTCTCAATCAGATCGGCAATTTCAGCAACAATCGCCTCTAAATTCTTCCCCTCTTCACCAATCAAAGCCAAATTGGGATGGGTGGCGATTGCACACTCAAGTGTGATATGCGAGGCGCTTCGTCCCATCAGTTTAATGAAATGGGTATACTTCTTTGCAGATTTTGCATCGCGGGCAATATTCCCAATCATCTCTGCATACGTTTTGCAAGCGCTATCAAAACCAAAAGACATTTCAATCTCATCGCTTCGCAAATCCCCATCAATCGTCTTTGGAACCCCAACTACCTTTGTCGGACATTCATTCACGAGAAAATACTCAGCCAAAGTCGCCGCATTTGTATTGGAATCATCGCCTCCAATTACGACTAGGCCATCCAACGTCAATTCATTACAAACCTGTAGACAAGCTGAAAATTGATCTGGCGTCTCAATCTTTGTCCTTCCCGATCCGATCAGATCAAAACCGCCCATATTCCGAACTTCATCAATCTCTCCCCCCTTCAGATAGCGCCATTTTTTCTCAATCAACCCGGCAGGACCATTGATAAAACCAATCAGCTGCGATGAAGTGCTAATCCTCTGAATTGTATCCCAGATTCCGGCAATCACATTATGGCCCCCCGGCGCCTGTCCTCCTGAAAAAAAGAGCCCAATCCTCAGCGGAGTCTTCCTCCCATTCCCCGCGACCAATTCTGCCCCCCTCTGTTCCCAAGTCTTTGGAAAAAGATGCTTGAGATGAGAAGCGCCCTTTCTCTCCTGAAGCTTGCGCGTAAACACAACCTCATTGGGTTTCAAAAGCAAAGATGGGATTTGCGGGATATACTCGAGCCGTTTTTTTTGTAGTGGATGCATAGCCCCACTCTAAAATAATTACTTCCACTCGTCAACGGATCTTTTAAATCGCTGTGGATATGAGTTTTGCAAGCGTGTGCACTGATTCCTCGATGTTCCACTTTTTTCTGGCTCATAGAGCGGCTGAGGAGTCTGCGAGACAGATTGTGGATGCGATTTCTTCACTTAAAAATTTTACCAAACTAATTCTACTTCAGGATTTAAGAATCGCCACAAAATGTATTGGCACTTTTCGAAGGGAGTTATTTCCGCCATCTTTTCTTTAAAAATACATTTCACTTTGTTCATTTCTTGGACAAGATTCTGAATTTTTTCTTTGACCGTTTTTCGAAACGTTTCATTCGAAGGAATTAAGTGAATTTTCACTCCATTTGCTTGGGTCAACTTTGGCGTAAATATTCGATACTGCGGAATGATTAGGTCGCTTGTGCATTTTGTTTCAGAATCTAAGATCCCAAGTTGTAATTTATCTAGGATACTTGTTTCATCAATTTCATCATGGCAGTGGCAGCCTTGCCCGTATGGATGTGAGCGATATTGAATTTCTTTACTTTTTTCCTTTGGAATACAAATAGAGGGAATTGCAAAACTAACAAGAAAGAGGGATTTTTCGGGACTCATGTAGCAAGCGCTATTTGGGCGCCGAAAAATCCTTCTTTCCTGTTAGCTTTGTAATGTCAAAATTTTCTCTGTTTTCCTTGCGGTCGCTCCCCGGGGTGCGCGTGTCGACGAACGCGGTCGTGCAAGGGCGCAGCTCCCCGTAGCGAACCCGTCGCGCCTCCATTTGTGCGCGGCTCAGTGAAATGCTCATGATCGACTGTTCTCCCGAC
>DAIDIM010000200.1 GCA_027459365.1 Chlamydiota bacterium | reverse complement strand
ATCTGATCTTACAACCGGGGATGACATTCACTGTAGAGCCAGGAATTTATCGAGCAGGGCTGGGTGGGGTGCGCTATGAAGATGTCGTGTTAGTAACAAGCGATGGCCATGTTACGCTTTAAGTGGACGATCCTTTTTTTTCAAGCAAGCGCGCTGATTCTTTGCTTTCTCCCTCTATTTTGGGCAAGCATTGTTATGATTACGACCCTCCTTTTTTTAAGCCTCTATTTAAACCGTTTTTTCGCTCCCCTAGAGAAAATCATCAATGGCGAGCTGCCACTTGCAATTGAAAAAAATCCGTTTACACCCCTTGCACTGACAATGAATGCGATGGCAGAAAAAATCAAAGAAGGGAAGCTTCAATCGGCCGGCCTTGATAAAGATTTAGGAAGCATTTTAAATGCATTGAACGAAGGAATTCTGGCGTTCAATGTCCGCTCCAAAGTCACCTTCGTCAATGAAAAAGCCTGCCAGATGCTTAAACATCCAAAGCAAGAACTGATGGGGAGATCGCTCCTCTATTTTGGCGATTTTTTGCAGAAATGTCATGAATTGGTCCTTCACGCTCTACAAACTGCAGAATCGGTCAACGAAAAATGGGTCTCAGATGGAATTTATTTTGACGTGATCGCAGCCCCATTCATGCATCAAGAGGGGGCAATTCTGGTGATTCAAGACAAAACCTCTGATTATAAAATTCTAGAAGTAGGAAAAAACTTCATCGCCAATGCTTCCCATGAGATTCGGACCCCCATAACCGTCATTCGAGGGTTTGCGGAAATCCTTCATAATCAAGAACTTAAGTCAAAAGAGATGACGGAAAAGATTCTCTTGACCTGTGATCGTTTAGACAAACTTGTGAAAAGTTTATTGACAATCACCGATCTTGAAAATGTAACGACCGACCGTTTTCGCAAATGTGATCTCTGGGCTTTACTTGAAGATTGTAAACATCAGCTAACAATCGCGTACCCTGAAGCAAAATTGACTCTACCAGCGATACAACAGAACATCACAGTTTTAGGAGATTTCGATTTATTGACAGCGGCTCTCATGAATGTGCTTGAAAATGCGGTCAAATATTCAGCAAGCCCAATTCAAATCAGAGTAGATCAGAAAAACGATCATGTTCACATGACTATTATTGATCAAGGCATTGGCATTCCACAACACGCTTTGCCCCATATTTTTGACCGTTTTTACACAGTGGACAAGGCACGCTCAAGGAAACTTGGGGGGGTAGGTTTGGGCTTATCGATTGTGAAACTCATTGTTGAGAAACACCGAGGTCAAGTGACGGTTGAATCAGAATCAGGTAAAGGGAGCTCTTTTACCCTATCTGTTCCCATGCTACGGTAAGTAAACGGTCTTCCTAAGTGTCACATTGGTATCGAGATCTTTGGCGATGAATGTTGTTTTCCCTTTATTTGCATGAGTAGATTTACCAAATTCGAACCATTGATACTGTTCGGGATCTAGAGGAATGACATGAGCTTGTGCATAGACTTTTTCTACTAGATCGATCGTTGGATAAGATTGGTTTTGATGAATTTCTTGGTAGAGTAATGGGCCAACTTTATTTCCAAAGAGTGCATTCAATTGAAGGGGATGCGCATGATGAATACAAATCCTAGATGGAGTTTCGTCGACTTTAAAAACATCAAGGAAGGATGGATACCCATTTTCATCCAAAATTTTTGTCCCTTTGAGCATTTTGTAATAGATGATTTGAAAAGAGGGATCAAGCGATAGCTTTTCTAAACTAAATGTTTGCTTTTGTATGGCAAGTTTTGCCTTTTTTAGAAAAGCATTGAGAAAAACATCTGTTTTTACCGGTTGTATTTGCTCTTTATAAAAAAAATCCAGCATGTGGAGCGCTTTTTGGTACAAGTAAGGATGGTTCTGCTTTCCCTCTTGGATTAATGGCCAAAGGTTTAGCCTTGCACATTCAGGATTAATATCGGGGATTTTAGGTTCGCTTTCTTTTTCGATATTGGGAGTTTTATCAATTGACACAGTCGTTTTCCCTCGCAGAGAACGATATGTATCGCTCACCTGTTGAGACAGGAGCTTTCGGTTGGCTCCGATGTGTCCTAAATAGCTCGAGCGCAAACGTTGATTGCTCGATTGCTTTTCTAAAACAACTAGAGTTCCAAATGAAAAAATAAGCAAAAGTGAAAACACAAAAGCGATAAAATTCATGTCGTTTTCACCCAAGTTGGGATTGTATGTGCATTCACTAAACGAAATGCAAACTGAATCGTATCATGATCTTGTTTCAAAATCAAACGGACAATAGAGGGGGATTGTTTGTTTTTTTTTGACCAAGAATTTTCCCATAAGATTTTAAGACTTGCATCGCTATTTGCTTTCAAAAAAGTAAATGAAAAATCAGAAATGTTTGAGGCGAGCACCTCATTTCTCCATGGACAATTTTGTTCTTTGGGTTGATAGGGCCAATAGGCAAGGCACAGATTTTTATTCGCATCGAGATAAATGCGCCCAATCACTGTACCGCTAAAGGCCGGATCTGGATCAATGCCATTATCAAAAATCGCAATGAGGCTCTCTTTTTCAAAGTTGATAAACTTCTCTGTATAAATGGATGGTACTTGATCTGTTGGAACAAGAGTTGTCAGAATATCTTGAAGGCGGATCTGAATATTTTGTCTTTCTAGGATGCTTTTTCGGGCCATTTCCATCTTCTTATCTACCCGCATGCTTTGCACCATGAAGGAGAAAAGAATCGAGATCAAAATGCCCATTAAGCTGAGAGCAACTAAGACCTCGAAAAGGAGAAATGTGGCTTTTCGGCGCATATCTAGCATCCTAAAAAAGCAATTATAAGGATTTTTTAAAGAAATGAAAGAGAATATTAGAGTTCGAAATGATCGGGGAGGGAAGTACCTGAAGAAACAATGATGATTCCATCTCGGATAAAAACTCCATCCCCATCATATTCTTTCAGCTTTTTCTTATTCGTCAAATGTACATGATCTCCAATATGGACGAATTCATCGATGATGGCCTTTTCAATGACGCAATAGGAGCCGATAGAAAATTGTTTATAAGAGGGGATATCCTCCTGTTTTGGAGGCATGTAGAAATGGTTCCCCATCATCACGCAATCTCGAATGATGGTCCCTTTTCCAATGTGAGAGCGTAAACCGATCACACTATTGGTGATCTCTTCTGCTTCGATTACGCTCCCTTCACAAATGATGGAGTTGGAGATCTTGGCTTCAGAAATTTTAGGTCCGGGTAAGAAAGTGGGCCGTGTGTAAATGGGGTTTTGTTCATCATAGGTATTGAGCCCTTTCGACGATGTTGTGAGGATCAGATTGGCATCATAGTAAGAAGCTATGGTTCCAATATCTTCCCAATAGCCATCATAGATGAAAGTCATTGTTTTTCGTGTTTTGACAGCAGTATTGATCAAATGAAAGCCAAAATCATCTCGCTTGTCCTGTTCAAGTAAAGAGATGAGGGCCTCTCTTTTAAATACATAGATGCCCATAGACGCAAGGTAGGGATGGGTCTTATTTTTCAGGCAGAAATGTTTGACTTTCGCTAGATCTTTGGGTTTCTCAACAAAATCGACTACGTGATGATCTTCATCGATCTTCAGAAGACCCATCCGCGTCGCTTCGCGATCGGTTACAGGAATGGAAACGATGGTTAAATCGGCATTTGTTTCTTGTGCAAATTTGACCATATTGAGGAAATGAATATTATAGAGCTGATCTCCGGATAAAATAAGAAAGAATTCTGCAGGCGATTTTAGAAGAATTGGGAGATTTTTCCGCACCGCATCTGCTGTTCCCTTGAACCATTGTTTTTCCCCTTTCTCATTTTCTTGCGGTGTAAGGACGTCAATGGACCCGGGATTAAACGGATCGAAATGGTATGTTTGGCTGATATGATGTTGAAGTTCCGTAGATAAGTATTGCGCAATGACAAAAATATTTCTGAAATTAGAATTGATAGAATTTGAAATCGGAATGTCAATTAATCGATATCTTCCTCCATAGGAAACTGCAGGCTTAGAATGGTGCATCGTGAGTGGGTAAAGCCTTGTTCCTTGACCTCCTGCTAAAACAATCGTAGCAACTTCGACCAGTGGTGTATGCATATATTAATGCAACATAAGAATTCGACATTTCGACGACAATATAATTCGTAAAGTTTTGATTATGCTTTATTTAGAAGTTCGATAGACTGTTTTTTTGGATTTTGAAGGAAAATATCGGCATTGTAGCTGGATCTCACAAAAGGGCCACAGTACATATGGGGTACACCTAATTTTAGGCCAAATGACTCATAGCGCTTGAACTGTTCTGGAGGGACAAAATGTTTAACGAGCAGCTTATTTCTACTTGGTTGCAAATATTGTCCTATTGTAATGATTCCACAGCCGGCAGAGTGAAGGTCTTGAATGGTCTCCTGCACCTCATCTTCCGTCTCCCCAAGGCCGACCATAATCCCAGATTTTACAAAGCGGGGGTGGCCCGATTTTTTTACATGAGAGAGGACTGCAAGTGTCCTTTCATATTCAGCCTTATGGCGCACGCGTGGCGTGAGAGAGCGTACCGTTTCGATGTTATGGTTAAAGATCTCCGGTTTTTCTTCGATGACAATATTGAGCGCTTCGAAGTTTCCTGAGAAATCAGAGGTAAGCACTTCAACGGTAACGCCGGGGTTCAACTGGCGAACAGTACGAATAATGGCTGCAATATGATTTGCGCCCTGATCTGGTAAATCGTCGCGTGCAACCATCGTAATCACCACATGTCGTAGACCCAAATCTTGGACAGATTTCGCAATCCGCTCAGGCTCATCAGCTTCTGGCATTTTAGGGTTTTTTGAAAAATCGATATCGCAAAATCCGCAATTGCGCGTGCACTGTTTTCCAAGTGCTAGGAAGGTTGCTGTTTTTTTTGTGTAACATTCCAGACGGTTAGGACATTTGGCCTCTTCACAAACCGTATTGAGCCGATATTTTTCAACAATGGAATTGGTTTGGAAAATCTCTCCACCTTGAGGCAATTTTGTATGCAACCACGAGGGGAAGCGCCCATGCTGCTTTTCTTCTGGATTATTGGGAAGAATATTTAGTTTACTCATACTCTTTTTGGAGGAAGATGGATGGGCGCTCCAAAAGTCATTGCAGCTGTTTCATGCCAAGCTTCAGCGATGGTTGGATGCGCGTGGATTGTATCCATTACAGACTCTAGCGTGAGTTCGTTTTGAATTGCAAGGGCCATTTCGGCAATCAAGTTTGCTGCATCATGACCAATCACCGTTGCACCAAGTATTTGTGCAGTTTTCTTATCGGCGATGATTTGTGAGAAACCTTTTGTATCACCCGATGCCTGTGCTTTTCCTAGCGCTTGGAAAGGGAAAGTGCCCACATTTACCTGGATTCCACGGGAAGCCGCTTCTTCTTGTGTTATGCCCACAGTGGCCACTTCAGGCGATGTAAAGATCACAGCAGGTACGGCATTATAATGAACATGGGACGTTTGTCCGCATGCATTCATTGCTGCAGAGATCCCTTGATGAGAGGCAACGTGAGCAAGCATTGCCTTGCCTGTAACATCACCGATTGCATAAATGCTCGGCACCTCTGTTTCCATCTTGTCATTGACGGCGAGAAATCCCTTTTCATTCGTTTTGAGTCCTGCCTTTTCAAGGGACAAACCTTCCGTAAATGGTTTGCGCCCAATCGAAACTAAAGTCATCTCAGTTGTCAGTGTATTCCCATCAGTGAAAGTAATCGTTGTCTGATTGTTTGCATTCACAATCGTCTTCACCATCACATTCGTCCGTATCTCAATGCTTTGGCTAACAAACGTTTTTGTCATGAATTCAGCAACTGTTTTCCCCTGCAACCCCAAAATCGAAGGTAATGCCTCAACAAGGGTCACTTTTACCCCCAACTCGGCAAATAGAGATGCAAATTCACATCCAATATAGCCACCGCCAACAACAGCCAAGCTTTTTGGCAATTCAGTCAATTCCAAAATCGAAGTGGAGTTCAAAATGCGTTTATGATCACACGGAAACGTCTTCACATCGACCGGAACAGATCCTGTTGCAATGATGATTTTTTCAGCACGAATGCGCACATTGTCCTGACCCATGATTTTGAGGTCATGGACAGACTCAAATTGCGCAGATCCTTTAAAAACGGTAATTTTATTTGCCTTGATCAACGATGTAAGGCCTGATTTGATATTGGCAACGACACGATCTTTACGGTTTTTCATCTGGTCATAAGCGATCCGAATTTCGCCGACATGAATACCAAATTCTGCCGCATGCTTGATTTGTGAATGGACAGTTGCAGATGCAATTAAAGTTTTTGTTGGAATGCATCCCACATTGAGACAAGTCCCTCCCAGGGCCTCTTTTTCAATTAACGCAACGCTTTTCCCCAACTGTGCAGCTTTAATCGCCGCTACATATCCCCCAGGGCCTGCACCAATCACCGCAATATCAAATATTTTATTTTCCATAACCTCTATTTTGACCGATTCTCGATTAAAATAGCAGAAGAATTCACAAGCTTAAGCCTGTAAATTTTTTTTCCATTTTTCATATTGAGAAGGACGAATTTGATAACGGGCAATATTCCCTTCATGAAGGGTAGCAAGTTCTTTTTCAATGATTTGAACAAAACGCGACCGATCTTGGGGTAAAATATTCACAAGATGTTGGTTTACGATCTCAAGAGCGTTCTGACGATTGAGACAAAGTTCGACGATTTCTCGAATTGTTAGAATGATTTGCTCTCGATAGCGAAGACGAAAAGGATCGGGATGCTGAAGAGAATCGCGTGTAGCAGTATAACGAACACACGATCTTTCATAGGCCCAAATAAAAACATCGCGCATGAGTTCAATGCGGTTGAGTTCATAGATGCCTAAAAGGCCATTTATATAAAGATTTTCTGGAACATCGATAAAAGATAAAGGACATAAATTGTTTCGAATAAAAGGGATGTTAGCAGCAAGACGGCTTGTTCTTTTATTGACGTCTTCAAACGCCTGTAAATAGGAAATGTGGACCATAAGAAAAAAAGCCTGCTCAAAGGGATCTTGAATGAGATGGGCTTTTTCTAAAATGAGGTCAAAACATTCTTGGATGACTTGTGGAATTGCAATGGGGATGTACGTTGAGTGGGAAATCCCGACTGGGTATAAGCGAAGTCTGCCAGAAGAAGTAACATCGGGCATTAAGTTATCTGATAAGAGAGTGTGAAGATTTAAAACGGTATAGCGATTGATGCCTATTTCACTGGCTGAATTAATTAAAAATTCAATGGCGGCCTTGTGATTGAGAATCATTTGTGTCTCTCTTAGATCTTTGCCCTCAGGCACATTGCCATATTGAATTAGTTGTTCAGTATCGAGTAAAGAATATGTGTTCCCTTCCAAACGGCTTGAGTTCCATGACAAATCGATAAGAAGTCTTGTAAAAATTTGTTTTGCGAATGTTCCTGCAGGATATTGCCCTTTTTCTACTTGACCAAGCTTTCGTAGGTTTTTTCGCACCTTGTCCGGTAAATATTGTGTCACGTTCGGAAGATAGCCCTCCAACCACTCGCGGTTATAGGTAACAGGATGCCTTAACGCAATTGGCTTTGTCACAAATTCTTGAATTTCAGTAGCTTGCTCACTTAATAAAATCGACACCTGCTGAGGGTGTGATGTATCCGATTTGGGTATGAGGCGATAGCGGGTGGATCTAGCCGATCCAACAGCCTCAATGAGTCCTTTCTCTACCAACTCAGCAACCCATCGTTGTACTGTTCTTCTAGATTTTGGAGTGAAGGCTAACATAATTTCCTCAATAGAAGCACCTTGAGGGAATCTTTCAATAATTTCTATGAGGTCACTTTGAGGAATTCTTTTTTTCATTTGTAGAATCGCGCCATTTTTTTATTATTGTGACAAAAAACGGATTATCGCGCCATTTTTTTTGGCGCGATACTGAGAATCGCGCCATTTTCTCTTTCCTTTAATACAAAATAATATATTTATTTGATTTATAACAAGTTAATTATTTTATAATAGTATTAGTTCAAAAAATTGAAATCTATTAATTTATAGGATATAAAATGGCTAATAGTATTGATGCAATAGATTACTTTCTCGAAGCCACTCGTGCTTTAAGAAGAGAGGAAATTCGACCGAATCTCGCTGATAGAGATTTGGAGAATATTCGCAAAAGATCCCTTGCTATATGTGATCCGGAGAAGAAAGATAAGCTCTACCAATGCGGATATAAGCCAGTCAAAATAATCAATACTTTCTTGGATCGAAAAAGCGCGAGTCAGTTATTTAATCTTACCTATGGTCTCGACTTTGTACATTTTTTTGCTGGCATCTCCGGAGAGGGCGTTCGTCCTTTTGTTATTTTTTTGCTCGCCAATAGGGTCGTTGCAGCTATTGACTCGCAAAAAAATAATAAAATCATCGAACGCCTCCATCGGATCTG
>DAIDIM010000183.1 GCA_027459365.1 Chlamydiota bacterium | reverse complement strand
AGAACAATTGGTGCAGGTACAGTCTCTGAAATTATTAAATAATTTTAGATAGATTGACCGAAATTTCTTTGCCTTTCTCTTGTCTTTTGTCAAGAGAGGGGCAGAGCTATTTTATTTGGGGTTAACCATTGTTAGTGGGTGTGTAGCTCAGTTGGTAGAGCAGCGATCTCCAAAGTCGCCGGTCGGGGGTTCGAGTCCCTCCGCACTCGAGTTCTAATTTGAGGGAAACAAAATGTCTACGATAACGACAGTTGAGAAGAAAAAACTTTCCTATTTTCGAGAAGTGATCAATGAGCTGAAAAAAGTGAATTGGACTTCAAAGCCAGAATTGCTTTTTTGTACAAAAGCGGTGATTCTTGCGACCTTTTTCTTTGGTTTTGCAATCTACGGAGTCGATTTGATTATCCGTGGTGCGTTGGATGGAATGACAGCGATTCTTCGGATGATATTTGGGTGATCTCTATGCATAAATGGTATGTTGTACAAGTTATGTCGAGTCATGAAAAAAAGGTAAAAAAAGCCCTTGAAGAATATCTCGACGCCAAAGGGGTAAAGGAATTTATTTCAGAAATTTTGATCCCTTCTGAAAATGTGGCTGAAGTGAAGCGTGGTCAGCAGAGAATTAGCGAAAAAAGGATGTGGCCTGGCTACATTCTGGTAAAAATGGAAATCAATGATGAAGCGATGGCGTATGTAAAAGATACTCCAGGCGTAATCGATTTTCTTGGAGGAGAAAACCCTGTTGCTCTCTCTGAGAAAGAGATCCAAGATATTATGAATGAGCTTGCGGACCGTCAAAAAGGGGTCGTTCAAAAGCACAAAGTAGAAGTGGGAGATCGGGTCAAGATTGTGGATGGAGTGTTTGTCAATTTTGTAGGCGTTGTCACAGATGTGAACTATGAAAGGGGAAGACTTAGCGTATCCGTATCCATTTTTGGTCGCGATACCCGCGTAGATGATCTCGAGTTTTGGCAAGTGGAACAATCCACTGCTGAAAACGCGAGCTAATAAAAGTGAGGAGAGAGAAAGTATAAAATGACTCTCGTTAACACTCAAGAAGGAAAATATGGCGAAAAAGCTAGTTAAAGTTGTCAAGTTACAAATTCCAGCAGGGAAGGCAAATCCAGCGCCTCCGATTGGTCCGGCACTCGGATCTGCTGGTGTGAATATCATGGCATTCTGTAAAGAATTTAACGCGAGAACGCAAGATAAAGGGGGAGATATCCTCCCTGTCATTATCAACGTTTATGCTGACAAAAGTTTTACTTTTGTGACTCGTCAACCTCCTGTTTCTCGAATGATTTTGAAAGAACTTGGAATTGAGTCGGGTTCTAAAATTCCAAATCGAGACAAGGTTGGCAAACTCACTCGTTCTCAGGTCAAAAAAATTGCGAAGCAAAAAATTGAAGATATGCGCATTGTATCGCAAGAAGCGGCTGAGTTGATGATTGCAGGCACTGCCCGTTCTATGGGCGTAGATGTCGTGGAGGGATAATATGGCAAATCGATCTAAAAGAATGCGCCAAATTGACCAAATGGTTGACCGTAATAAGGTTTATCCTTTGGGAGAGGCGATTCGAATATTGAAGCAATGCCCTCCAACAAAATTTGATCAATCTTTGAACGTTGCCCTAAGCGTTGGCGTTGATGTGAAAAAATCTGATCAACAAGTGCGCGGGACTGTTTCTCTTCCTCATGGTACAGGGCGAGAAATCAAAGTTGTGGTGATTGCGAAAGGCGATAAGGTGAAAGAAGCTCTAAGTGCTGGTGCAGAATTCGCTGGAGCGGACGAGCTCATCGAGCAAATCAAAGGGGGTTGGACAGATTTTTCTGTATTGATTTCAACTCCAGATATGATGCGTGAGGTTGGAAAGCTCGGTAAGGTTTTGGGTCCTCGCGGTCTTATGCCGACGCCAAAAGCGGGAACCGTCACGAGTGATATTGGGAAGGCTGTAAAAGAGGCGAAAGCGGGTAAAATTGAGTTTAAAGTTGATAAGACTGGGAATATCAATGTGTCTGTTGGAAGAATTTCTTTCAAAGAGGATCAGCTGTCAGAAAACCTCATGCCACTTTTACAATCCATTCTCCGTGCAAAGCCTGCAAGTTCGAAAGGAGTGTTCCTTCGAGCTTTGTATCTCTCCACGACCATGGGTCCTGGTTTGAAAATTGATCTTCAATCTTTGCAACTCGGAGCATAGCATGAGAAAAGAAAAGCCGCTTCTTTTGGAAGGAATTAAAGAATTAATTGACGCTTCCAAAGCAATGATCATTACCCGCTATAGCAAACTCGAGCCAAATGTTTCTTGGCAATTTCGTGACATGATCGCGAAAAAGGGGAGCACCTTTGAAGTCGTGCCTAAGCGTGTATTTATAAAAGCTGCCACACTTTCTGGTGTGAAATTAGACGAGTCGCTAATCCAGGGCCATGTAGGAGTTTGTTTCGTGAATCAAACAGACGCTATGGGCTCGGCAAAAGCAATGTTTGAATTTTCTGAAGCAAATGGTAAGATTTTTGAAGTTCTCTGTGGTTCTATAGAAGGGAAAATCGTCCCGGGAGCAGAACTTGAGATGCTTTCTAAGCTGCCAGGAATCGATGAAATGAGAGCGATTATGATCGCACTATTTACATCGCCGATGTCGCAATTGCTTTTCTGTTTGGAAGCAAAGGGAAATCAAAATCCGTCTTAATGAAAAAAGTATAAAGTTTTAGGAGAACAATATGTCCGCAAGTCTTGAAAATCTCGTAGAAAGCTTAAGCCAACTGTCTGTACTCGATATGGCAAAGCTTAAAGAAATGTTAGAAAATAAGTGGGGCGTTAAGGCTGCTGTCGCTTCAGCTGCTGCACCGGCTGCTGCTGGCGCTGCCGCTGCGCCTGCTGCTGAATTTACAGAATTCAAAGTCATTCTCGAAGGACCAATTCCAGATGACAAGAAAATTTCTGTGATTAAAGCAGTTCGTGAAGTGACAGGTCTTGGCTTGAAAGAAGCAAAAGATATTGTAGAAGGCGCTCCAAAAGAGATCAAAGCATCTGCACCAAAAGCAGAAGCAGAAGAGATCCAGAAGAAGCTAACTACAGCTGGCGCAAAAGTGACCCTTAAAGGGATCTAAGCGTCTTGAAGAGCTGATTTTGAAAGCAGAAGATTGCCTTTGGTTGTCTTCTGCTTATCTCGTCTTTGTATGTTTTTGTGTACATAAGTCGAGATCATGTTTATTTTTGCAAAGCGATTATGTTTTGCTTATTTGATTTTATACCTATCCTATAGAAGGAGCGAATTTCATGTTAAAAAAGCCGCCAAAGCGGGTGAGTTTTCGCGAGAGAGAAGAGATCATTGATCTTCCTAACTTGATTGAAATTCAAATCAAGTCTTACAACCAATTTCTTCAATCTCATTTGCTACCACACGAAAGAGAAAACATCGGGTTGCAAGAAGTTTTTAGCGAAATTTTCCCTATCAAGTCTTACGATGAAAAGACGGTTCTGGAATTCATCTCTTATAATCTGGGTGTCCCAAAATACTCTCCTGAAGAATGCATTCGTCGAGGGATTTCCTACAACGTCACAATGAAAGTCAAATTCCGCTTAACCGATGAAACGGGGATTAAAGAGGAAGAGGTCTACATGGGAACGATCCCAGTCATGACCGATAAAGGGACATTCATTATCAATGGAGCTGAGCGTGTGATTGTGTCTCAATTACACAGGTCTCCGGGACTTTCTTATGAGCAAGAGCGTCATCCAAAAGGGATGATGATCTATTCATTCCGAATGATCCCATATCGTGGAAGTTGGCTCGAAGCATCATTTGATAGTAACGATCTCATTTATATTTACATCGACCGTAAGAAGCGTCGAAGAAAAATTTTGGCATCCACATTTGTTCGTACACTTGGCTACTCTACAGATGCAGATATTATCGAAGAGTTTTTTGAAACTGTGAAGGTGAAGATCAAATCAGAAAAGGACTTCATTAAACTAGTTGGAAAAATTTTAGCTGAGGATGTTGTCGATGAGCAGACAGGGTCTGTCTTCGGAAAAGCAGGAGAAAAATTAACGACAGCGATGCTGAAGAGAATGCTCGACGAGGGTGTTCAAGCAACACGAATTGCTGAAGATGCGGACGAAACCCATCCGATCATCAAGATGCTTTCCAAAGATACAACAGACTCATATGAGTCTGCTTTAAAAGACTTTTATCGGAAAATAAGACCGGGTGAACCGCCAACTCTATCCAATGCACGGTCTGCGATCATGCGCCTATTCTTTGATCCAAAGCGCTACAATTTAGGAAGAGTGGGTCGATATAAGCTCAATCGAAAGCTAGGCCTTCCTATTACTGATGAAGAGATCAACGTCGTCACCTTGCGTAAGGAAGATGTCATCGCAGCTCTTAAGTATTTGATTCGACTTAAGTTAGGTGATGAGCAAGCGCATATCGATGATATTGACCACCTGGGCAATCGTAGAGTTCGCTCAGTTGGTGAATTGATCCAGAACCAATGCCGTATTGGTCTTGCTCGAATGGAGAAAATCATTAAAGAGAGGATGAATCTTTTTGATTTCTCATCCGACACAATGACTCCAGGAAAGATTGTCTCTGCGAAGGGGTTAGCTGGGGTATTGAAAGACTTTTTCGGAAGATCACAGCTATCTCAATTTATGGATCAAACAAACCCAATTTCTGAGTTGACCCATAAACGGAGATTGTCATGCCTTGGGCCTGGTGGTTTGAACCGCGAAAGAGCAGGCTTTGAAGTTCGTGACGTTCATGCATCTCACTATGGACGTATTTGCCCAATTGAAACGCCTGAGGGACCAAACATTGGTTTGATCACCTCTCTTTCAACATTTGCGAAGATCAATGAATTCGGCTTTATCGAGACACCATACCGTATTGTTCGAGATGGTATTGTGACCGAAGAGATCGAATACATGACTGCCGATCAGGAAGCAGACTATGTGATCACACAAGCATCGACGAATCTCGATGAGCAAAATATGTTTACTGAAGATCTCTGCTGGGCGCACCAAAGAGGTGAGCCGATGGAGATTGAGACGACGAAAATTACCCACATGGACGTATCGTCAAAGCAGCTGGTATCGATCGTCGCTGGATTGATTCCATTTCTTGAACATGATGACGCCAACCGCGCACTCATGGGCTCGAACATGCAACGTCAAGCTGTCCCTCT
>DAIDIM010000174.1 GCA_027459365.1 Chlamydiota bacterium | reverse complement strand
AGCTTGGATCGATATCAAAAAGGTCAAAATCGAGGCAATGAGATACCCTGCTTGATCCTTTGCACGCATCGCAATTACCACTCCGGAAAAAGTCAGAGAAAGATAGACAGAGATGAGTCCCAAAATGCCGATAAACCCCATCTCTTCTGCAAAAATGGCTGCAATATAGTCGCTGCGCGCCTCGGGTAAATAATTGAGCTTTTGTAAACTTTCTCCAAGACCTCGACCCCATAATTTTCCTGAACCTGCCGCTATTTTGGCTTGATGTGGTTGATGCCCTTTACCCCGTAAATCAAGCTCTGGGTGGAGATAGACTTGAATTCGACTCTGCACATATGGAATTCGAAAGGCTCCCCAAACCCCAACACCCATGATGACCATCAGAGGGATCGCCCAGTAGATTAAACGGATCTTGGTTAGAAAAAAAAGGACAACAAGAAGGGATAAAAGGATGGCTGTGGTTCCATGGTCAGGTTGTAATAAAATCAGGAGAATGGGAATCATTAAAAAGCTAAGAATCTGAAAAAAATCTTTAAAATGGATCTCTTGTTTCGATAAAAACCAGCGGATATAGACAAGGGGGATCAGGATTTTCACACATTCCGAAGGCTGAAAAGAAAAACCGGCTATTCCTAACCATCTGCGCGATCCATTGATGGTCTGTCCCATTCCAGGAATATAGAGCATGATAAGCAAACAAACTGCAGTTCCAAATAGGATGGGGCTATACTTCAAAAGTGATTCATACCCTAAAAAATAGACCAAAAATCCAGCACCAATCCCTACTGCTCCATAGAGAAATTGCCGTAATAAAGGAGCGTGCGTAGATCCATCGATCGTGCGCTCTAAAATTTCGGCCGAAGTAGTATTGAATACCATCAATAGGCCAAAAGAAAATAAAAGGGCTACAGAACAGATCAGCCACACACTTGTATTTTTCATCGAGTGCGCAATCGATCGCCAGGCTTTAGCTTTCGCGCCCTTTCTTCATTCAAATGATTCAATTTGAGGAGCTCTTCTAGCTTCATATGATGCTTCATCGCAATTCCCCATGGATTGTCTCCCGCTTTTACAATGTAATATTCAGGACCTTGCGTGACAGGTCTTTCAATGGCAGGTTTTGCACTCACAATCACAGTTTCTTTAGGTTCCGGCATTTTAAGAACCTGGCCAATTTTTAAAAAACTTCCCGGTAACTGATTGAGTTTGATGATTTCATCGACAGTTGTGTGATTGGCTTTGGCAATTTTATCAAGCGTGTCTCCCCTTTTAACAGTCACTTCTAACATTTTCGATTCGATCACCTTCACATCGGCAATGACAGGCGTTGGAGCCTCTTCGACAACGGGTGGTGGCAATTTATGTGTAATCTCAGGGATAGGAAGTGGGATCTGTTGATGAGGAGGAGGGCTTTGTAATGCTGCATCTGCGACATTGGGGAATAGTGGAATACTTTCCGGATGCGTTTGAGCTTGAACAATTTCATGTTTCATCTCAAGGGGGTTTGCAAGAGATGCAATAAAGAGGATAACTAAAAGTCCTGCATTTGCAAACACTGCTATGAAAATTGTTTTTTTTCGATCCATTTCAACACTTTCTCCTTAAATGCCTCTCCCCGACGTTCAAAATTGGCAAACTGATCATAACTTGAGCAACCCGGGGATAATAATACAGTATCGTTTTTTTCAGCCATTTTACAGGCAATATCAACTGCCTCTGCAAAAGGTCCCACTTTTGTAAATGGTACACTTTCACCCATCTCCATTTCTATTTTTTCTCTCGCTTGTCCATATGCGATCAGATGCTTTACAACACCCTTAAAACAATCGATCCAAGGAGAATAATTGGATCCTTTATCGGTCCCTCCAACAATGAGGATCAAAGGCTTTTTTAAACTTCTAACAGCATACATGACCGATTCAACATTGGATGATTTGCTGTCATTATAAAAAGTGACTCCATCCACTTCTCCGATCCATTCGATCCGGTGGGGAGGCTTTTTAAAGGAGCTCATCGCCTGATCAAAACTACTTCTTGTTATACCAAATTGCGACAAAAACGGAAAGAGATCAAAAATAGAGAAATTTGTTTCAAAAGAATAGTTTCTTGCAACTTGTTCAGATACGAATAAAGTACCACTCTCTTTTAAACAATGTTGTATATGGAGCTTAGACTTAGCATATTCTTGCATTGAGGGATAGCGATCGAGATGATTTTCTGTAATATTTAAAATCACAGCGTAATCTAAACACCGTTTCTTTAACGTCTCTAACTGAAAGGAGCTCAGCTCTACAACAAGGATTTCATCATCGTCAACATTTCCTATTACAGAGGTCAAACTCACCCCCACATTGCCAACTGCGCGGGCCCGAATTCCAGCACAATTCAATACATGTGCAATCTGCAACGTCGTCGTTGTTTTCCCGTTGCTTCCCGTAATTCCAATGCAACGATTCTGAATGTGTCGAAAGGCAAACTCCACCTCTCCAATGACCTCAATTTTTCTCGAAAGTGCCTCTATGACAAGAGGATGCGTTAAAGGAATTCCCGGCGATAAAATCATCGCATCGACATTCTCAAGCAAAACATTCTCATCATCAATTTGTAGATGAGTCATCTCTTGCTGCAGAAGTTTCGCTTTTCGATCAACCCCGATACAGGAATGACCGTTTTTTAGAAGATAAGAGGCGGCAGCCCTTCCGCTAATTCCTAAACCAAAAACAACGTATCTCATTGAAACTTTAGTGTTGCTACCGCAATAATAGCAAATAGCAATCCAACAATCCAGAAACGAATCACAACTTTTGTTTCAGGCCACCCTTTATATTCAAAATGGTGATGGAGTGGAGAACAGAGAAAAACCCGTTTTTTATTCCGATATCGGTAGCTTAAAACCTGAATAATGACAGAGAGTGCCTCTGCTACAAAAATCATTCCCGCAATGGCCAAGATCAGTTCTCGACGCAAAAGGACTGCACTTACTCCTAGAATCCCCCCTAAAGCAAGCGATCCTGTATCTCCCATAAAAACTTGAGCCGGATACCCATTGTACCATAAAAAACCAAGACTTGCGCCGGAAAGAGCCATCAGATACACTCCAATTTCGCCAGCCCCTTCGATATATAAAATATGTAAATAGCGGGCAAAATCAATGTGATTGGACAAAAATGCAAAAAGGGCCAAGACACCCGAAACCATCACCAAACAACCCGATGCCAAACCATCTAATCCATCGGTTAAATTGACCGCATTCGAGGCACCTGTTATGACCAACATGATAAAAAGGAGCGCCACAATTTTTGAAACACCATCAAAAATAAAGGCCGGATCTTTCAAAAATGGAATATACAATCGACTCATGTATTGGTTCATCGAATAGCTTGTCGTTTTTATTTGGCCTTTTACAATCACCTGCTCTTTTGCGATGGGTTGTTTTGATTCTACAAATTGAGAGAGCGCCGGAAATAAAAGGAAAAATGCAATCAAAAAAGAAAAACCCAGTTGATAAAGCATCTTAAAGCGGGCGGGTAACCCCTTACTGTTTTTGTATTTTAATTTGAGGTAATCATCTCTTGCCCCAACATACCCTAAAACAACTGTTGTCAGTAATAAAATCCAGGTAAAAACATTGGTTAAATCCATCCACAAAAATAGAGAGACAACCATTGCAAACAAAATCAGCACCCCTCCCATAGTCGGAGTATCTTTTTTTTTGCCATGCAGCTCTGCCAAAAGGGGAACCTCTTGAAGAGATCGAATCGATTGGCCAATTTTCAACTCATACAATTTTTTGATGAATCGAGGTCCCAACAAAATGGTCAACAAAAGACCAGTCAATGCAGCCAAAATCATCCGCGTTGAAAAATAGGTAAATGCTGTCGGGACTTTCCAAGGGATGAGACTCAAGATCCACAATAGCACAATACCTTCTCCATACACATGCCGCGAGAGCCTTTGATGAGTACCACATCTCCCTCACCCATAATTTCTTTTAATCGGACACTCAAACTCTCATGATCAATAAAACGCTCGCCATAAGTCCACTCATTGCCAATCACAAGCAAATGATCGACAATCTGAGATGCCCTCTCTCCAATTTCACGATGCGAGGCTGCAGAAAATTTCCCCAATTCCAACATCGAACCTAGAACCGCAATTTTCTTTCTTGCAACACATGTTTGAAGACAAAGGAGCGCCGCTTTCATCGATTCAGGGTTTGCATTATATGCATCATTGATAAATAAAATCCCATTTTTTTCAATCTTCTCCAGTCGCATTTTTGGTAGTTGTAGAAATGGAATTCGCCCTTGAATTTCGTCGTGAGTCATCCCAAAATAGCGGGCAACCTCGACGGCCGCAGCGAAATTGTGATTCAGATGTGCCTCTTGAAAAATCGAATAATCTTCTCCCCTAAAAATAGAAACTCGGGGCAATCCATAATCACTATCTGCAATTGCAAATGTTTTCGGATGTGAAAAAATTTGCAACTTTCCACGAGCAATTTCCTCGACTCCGCCTGGAAAATAGGCTGCATGGGCAAGTCCAACTTTTGTTAACACAGCAACATCTGGAGGGGCAATCTTCACCAACCTCTCGATATCCCCCATCTCGCTCATCCCCATTTCCAAGACCAAAACTTCCACATCTCGCGCTCGATTCAAAATCGTTAATGGAAAGGTCAACTTCGAATTTTGACTCTCATTGGTCTTTCCAACCCGAAATTTCCCCTCTAAAAGAGTGGCAATAAAGTCCTTCGTCGTCGTCTTCCCAACAGACCCCGTCACTCCGACAATTTGAATTTTCGTTTCCGCTAATGATTTTTGGGCCAAATTCCGGAGAGTGTCCCCGACATCGTCAACTCTAAACAGGCGGAGGCCAAAATCTTCCCCCAAATAATTTTTTGCTACAACAGCGCCGTAAGCCCCCAAGGAACGAACCTGTTTCAGAAAATCATGCCCATCATGTTTTGCTCCCCGAATCGCAAAAAACAGGTTCCCGGGGAGAATAAGACGACTATCTATCTGATAACCAGATGCTTGCAGAGGTATATTGTTGGATTCCATACGGAATAGAAAATACAAGAAAGGGAATAAGAAATAAAGGGCTATTGGGGGGTTATGGAATTTGGGTAGGCATTGACCATTTTTCCTTAACTCACTCATTATTAAATGATTGCGATTTATAATAAATATTCAAATAATTTTTAATTAATTTTTAATTACAAATTGTGGTACAATAATAAGTAATAATGGTTTAAAAATGATTAGATTACCTTTTAATAGTAATATATATTCACAGGCAAAGGCAAATGCCGATGATTCTGCGGCACCTCCCCAGGGAAGTATAACAGTTGTAGCGCAACACCGCGAAAACCGTTCCCTATTCCGATCTTATGCAGATCCACAACTCCCTCGCATGCGCTCTCCTGCTCCTGCGATACCAGGAGGAAAATTTCTGTCTCACTATCACTCTTATTGTTCCCCATCAGTACAGGAAATTATGGAGGAACATTGCGCGCAACCACAACGGAAACCGGACTCGTCTCCCAATGCAAGTGTCACACAATTAAGCCCACCTCCTCCTAATTCAGATAAGGATTCAAAAACGAAACAAGACACTATTGAAGATTCTTCTATTGCACCTATACCATCTGCTGTTAACGCAGTAACACATTCCACTACTTCTCCGATGAATGACCACAGCATGTTCTTTAGAGGCTTTTCCTTTGATGGTTTTGAAACAGAGAGCACTGCAACAGCAGCCACTGCCGCTAGCGCTCCTCAATGTGCAGCACCCCGAGGTTCAGCATTAACTCAATATAACGATTCAGATTCTGAAACCATTGTAGATTTTCCAGAAGAGGGTTCAGATTTTGAAACCAGCGAAACGGCTTCTCATGTTCAACCCTCTCCCTCAAATTCAGAAGCCTCTAACGAGACAGATACAGATAGTGAGCTTGGAATAAATTCAGCGGTAGGATCAGTAGATAACTTTGATAGAGAGAGCACAGCAACAGCAGGCACTTCCGCTAGCGTTTCTCAATGTGCAGCACCTCCAAATTCAGAAGTTTCTGATAGACCCGAGGGATCAGCAGCTGTTAGCGCCCCCACTCCTGCTCCCGCTTTTAAGGTTAAAACAGGCAAAATACAATGGGGCGGTCATACCTATAGGATTACAGAAAGTCTTCCTGCTTCAACAACGGATGATAAGTGGGATGAAATTGTTAAACTCTATGCCAATATTTTAGAGAAAAATAAAAATTATGCAGGTGCAAAACATGCTAAACTCGTTCTTGATCCCAATTCTCAGAATATGACACTTGAAATCCTTTCTGAGGTCTCTTCGGAGGAACCTCAACGTATTCTCATCGACGATAAGGAAACACTTCAACCCCTGTTCACATACCTTCAAAAACACAGCCTAATAGATTTTAGGCGCGAATCTGAGATAATGCGGGAAGAAGAAAGAAAGAGAATACGGGAAGAAGAAAACACGACAGCTGCCTCTGCGGCTGCAGCAGCGGCTTCAAGCCAAAATTCACCTTCACCACCACTCACAAGAAAAATAGGTATTTCACCACCTCGAGCTGCGACAGCGGATGCATCACTATAGTCCCGTGCAAATGACGTGATTGACATGAAATTTTCGTGTGGTATAATGAATGGTTTTCGCGCAAAGGAAGTGAATTATGCTCGACACCAAAGGCAGGCCTCTT
>DAIDIM010000148.1 GCA_027459365.1 Chlamydiota bacterium | reverse complement strand
GCCCTTTTTCTTGCGCTCTCCCAATCATGCTCACATCAAAGGGTCCGCGGAAATAAGAGGGAAAAAGCGAAAGAATGTCGATTTCCATTACTTCGCTTTACGCTTCTCTCTCCGCTTTGTGACCTTTGCAACCTTCTTTTGTGTCATTTCTTTCACAACTTCGGGTGCTACTTTTCCAACCAACGTCTTCACTCGTGGACTGATTTGCGCACCAACGCCCAACCAATATTGGATCCGCTGAATATCAAGGAAAAACCCTTTTTCATTTGGTGCAAACGGGTTGTACCAACCTAATTTTTCCATATACTTCCCATCTCTTGGATGACGAGAATCGGTTAAAACGATACGGAAACGTTGACGGCTAGTAGCCCCTTGTTGTCTCATGCGTATAACTAACGCCATTGATTACCTTTCAGTTGATTTTTTAACATATTTAAGTCCGGCATCCCTGAAAAGCCTTTCATTTTGCTTTTCATGTCCGGCATACTTTTGAATAATTGTTTCACCCTTTGGAAACCTTTCACCATGCGGTTCACCTCTTCAAGCGAAACGCCACTTCCCTTAGAGACCCTTTTTCTTCGCAAATGAGTCAGCTCATCCCTCTCTTCCCTTTCTCTCGGCGTCATGGAGAGAATCATCGCTTCCATCTGCTTAAATTGCGAATCAGAGAGATCGAGATCTCCCATAGAGCCAAGTCCTGGAATCATTTTAAGTAAGCTCTTCATCGACCCCATTTTCTTCACCATGCCCATCTGGGATAGATAGTCATTATAGGTAAAAGTAGCTGTACGAAGCTTCTTTTCCATTTTGAGACTTTCTTCTTTATCAAAATGCAATTCAGCTTTCTTCACTAAATTGATCACATCGCCCATGCCAAGAATACGGTCGGCCATAGAGCGTGGATTAAACAGCTGAAGATCTGTAATTTTTTCACCAATTCCCTCAAACTTCAAAGGCTTTTGGGTAATCTCTCGAATGGATATCGCACTTCCTGCTCTCGCATTTCCATCGAGCATTGTTAAAATGGTTCCTGTAATGCAGATCCGCTTATCAAATTCAGCTGCGATTCTGGGAGCGTCTTGTCCAGTCGATGCATTTGCAACAAAGAGCACTTCGCGCGGATTCACTACGGATCGAATCTCCTCCAGCTCTTTCATCAACTCTTCGTCAATGTGCAGTCGGCCTGCTGTATCGACAATGAGAACATCAAAGCCCTCATCAGTTGCCTTTTGGAACGCTTTTTTTGCTACAACAACAGCCCTTTTTTCTCCCTCAATTGAGAAAACAGAAACGCCAATGGATAACCCTAGCGTTTTTAATTGCTCCACTGCTGCAGGTCTTTGTAAATCGCAAGCTGCAAGCAAAATCTTTTTATTCTTCACATTTGCTTGAATATAGGAAGCAAGCTTTGCGCAGGTTGTTGTTTTTCCAGATCCTTGTAAACCGCAGAGCATGAGGACCGATAGCTTCGCATTTAGATCCAAAGGAACTTCATCCGTTCCCATTAAAGCAATGAGCTCATCATGGACGATTTTTGTAAATTGTTGCCCAGGAGAAACCGATTTTAAAACAATCTCACCGAGCGCTTTTTCCTTCACCTTTTTGAGAAAACCGCTTACGACCGCAAAATTCACATCGGCATCAAGGAGCGCCAAGCGAATATCGCGGACCGCATCCGAGACATTTTCCTCAGAAAGGGCCTTCTTGCCGGAGAGGCTAGAAAATAGACTGTGTAGCTTTTCTGTTAAGGATCCAAACATAAAGCCAATATTATACAAGAGTTGCTATTCTCTAACAAGTAAAAAGAAGCGATCTTTTGCGGCTAAATCTTGAGAGAGCTCGCGGCTTACCCAAATAGGCGATGAAAAAATTTCTAACAGTTTTTTACCCATGTTATGGCCAATTTCCAAAAATAGCCTCCCTTTAGGGTTTAAAAATAGAGGCGCCTCCTTTGCCAATCTCTCATAAAACTCGAATCCCGACTCCCCTCCAACTAAGGCCATTTTTGGCTCAAAATCGCGAACAGATGGGTCTAGGGTCAAAAATTCTTGAGAGGTCACATAAGGTGGATTGCAGACGATGATATCGGCCTTTTTATCCATAAATGATGAGAAAAGATCCCCATGACAAAATTCTACTGTAACATGATTTTTTAATGCATTTTCGCGAGATAATTCTAATGCATCCTTAGATAGATCCGATAGCCAGACTTGGGTGTCAGGAAATTTTTTCTTTAAAGAAATCCCTATACATCCCGATCCGCTACAAATATCCCAAATCATTTCTTTACCTTCAATTTTTTTGGCAATCATCTCGACGAGCAGCTCTGTCTCTTGTCTTGGAATGAGCGCTCTGGAATCTGTTTTGAATTGGCCACCAAAAAACTCAATTTCGCCCGTGATGTATTCCAGAGGTTCATGTTTTGCAACCCTTTTTAACCATTCTCTTAACAGTGCCAGCTCTGTTTCAAGGATCGGACGATCAAACTGCATGTAAATTTGAATTCGCTTGCATTTGAAGAGTTTTCCAAGCAACTCTTCAACCACGCGCCGTGCCATAGGAACATGCCGTTGTTGTAAAAATTGTGTCGATAACAAAAGAACTTCAGAGATTGTTTTCATGCTTGCATCTTTTCTTGATGGAAGAAATTCACGAGCGGAATTGTTAAATCGTCCAGATCGCCCTCCATCACATGATCGAGCTTATAGAGTGTCAGATTGATCCGATGATCTGTGACCCGATTTTGTGGAAAATTATATGTCCGAATACGCTCTGATCGATCTCCGCTTCCCACCTGACTCAAGCGAGTAGCCGACATTTCTGAATGGGCCTTATTTTTCAATTCTTCGCCAATGCGCGCGGCAAGTAAGCGCATCGCCTTATCTTTATTCTTATGCTGACTCCGCTCTTCTTGACAGGCGACAACAGTTCCCGTTGGGATATGGGTAATGCGCACTGCAGAATCGGTTCGGTTGACGTGCTGGCCTCCCGCACCTGATGCACGGTAGGTATCGATGCGCAAATCTTTCTCTTCAATCTTGATCTCTTCACCCTCATTCGGCTCTAAAAGAACCGCCACAGTCACAGCTGAAGTATGGACCCTCCCCTGTGTTTCAGTTTCTGGCACCCGCTGCACACGATGTGTACCCGCCTCATACTGCATCAGCCGATACACATTGAGACCAGACAAGGAGACAATGTACTCTTTATACCCACCTAAATCTGACGGTGCCGACGAGATCACCTCTAATTTCCATTTCTTGCTATCTGCATAATTGTGATACATGCGGGCGCAATCAGCAACAAATAAAGCCGCCTCATCGCCCCCCGTACCTGCCCGTATCTCCAAGATAATGTTGCGACTATCGTTTGGATCGGGAGGAACAAGGAGATTTTCAATCTGTTTATTCAAAATCGTGACAGATTCTTCTAAACGGGCAATATCTTCCCGTAAAAGAGAGAGCATCTCAGGATCGGTCTCCTCAGCTAGGAGCAATTGATTCTCTTCCAATTGCTTTTTCTTTAAGGTAAAGCGATCCCATAGATTTCGTAATTCAGAGAGCTGGGAATGCTCCTGAGAGAGAAGTTTATATCGCTTCTGATCAGCTAATACATGACTCAAGCCCAGCTCAGCTTCGACCTGGTGAAGCCGGGTCAAAAGCAGCCTGACTTTTTCAATCACTTCTTTTTCTTTTGTTTAGCTTTTTCTTTATTCGCCTCTTCTTGCTTATCTTGAGACGCTTTCACTTCTGTCATCTTACGGGCAAATTTCTTCGTAAATTTGTCGACTCGACCTTCTGTATCTACAAGCGATCCTGCCTTCGTAAAATAGGGATGGGAAGCAGAAGAGATTGGCACTCTCGAAACTGGATATTCCTTACCTTCAAACTTCTCCGTCTCTTTTGATTGCAAAGTACTGCCAATCAAGAACTTAGTACCTGTCGATGAATCGATGAAAAGCACTTCTTGATACTTAGGATGGGTATTTTTTTTCATAGCTAATTCCTTAAAATATCTATACAGGATAATGGCAAACCAAGAAAAAAACAAGACTTTTCTAGGGGGAATGAAGTTTTTCGCAAAGAACTGGATATAAGTATGTTATGGAAAGTGTAAGATTTGGCAATTTAATAGAATTGTAATATAATTAATACTATATAGATTAAAATTAATTATAAAAAAAGAGTTAATTATGATAACTAATACGTCTTTAATCACAAATAATCACATGGAAACTCGAAGTGATCAGAGCTATGATACCCAATCGACGACTATAGAAAAAATATCTAGCGTATTTGCTAAAACTCAGGCAACAAGAAATTTTTTTGCAAATTCGGAAATTTCACCCTCTGAGTTAAATTACTCAATTCCTCCTGTGACTGTATCAGAATCTAATGAAATAGATCGAAAAATGTTCGAATTACAAGAATCTCAATTCCGTCAATCTATTTCGGATAACGAAATGCAAATTCGCAACGATCTGCAAAAAGACATTATAATTATGGCGCATGAGCCTAATTTGATCCCTTATCACATAGCAGGATTCCATATAACCTATATGACAACTAAGGAAGATCATAACGGTCAATGGCCAAAACCACAAAATGTTACTGCTGCACCTGATGCAAAACTGGATTCTAAAACTAACGGTACCGCACAAGATGATCTATCTGATATTGACAATACTCAACTAGACGATGCATTTAATGTTGAAGCCAGTGCTGTACCTGTTGAACTAGTTATTAAGGATATTCCTAAAGCTTTTACATACGATTCTGATTCTGATAATGATGAGATTCAAGTAGAACCTCAGAGCAAAGAAACAGTCAAAATGATAAACGATTGGCTTAAAACGTTGAATAGATAGTCCATCTTGATCCAAATACAAACTTCTGACAGTGTAAGAATTTGTAATGATTCTTACACAGTTTCTCATTTGTCGCGCATACCAATTCTATAAAACTAAATCGTTACATCTTCGCAGCTCTGCCCAAGAACTAGCTATTACAAGTTTATTTGCTCTTTCTCATATTACTTCAATTCTCTGGGTTCCCCTGTCCATGATTCTTTTTTTAAGATGGTATGGGTTTTTTCGTTACCAAGCAGATATATTTCAATTTCTAAAATCTCCAAAATGTTTCATAGATTCTCTACAGGCTACTCCCTTATCTAAACAACTACTTGCCGGTGTATGTTTAACATTCTGTTCATATCCCCTTGTTCAAGTGCCTTTATCCTTTTGGATTCCGTTATTTTTAATCTCCATTTTTTTTTCATTTTATAAACCAAGAATCCCCCATTCTCTTCCAGAGTTTTCCTTTCCACATGAGATATCAACTTCAGTGTCACCTCTGTATCCGGCTTTGCGAAAAACACATGCTTTTTTAGGAGAGAAACGCTTTTGCGCGAATGTAAAAAAACCAAATATTGTGTTTATTTTTCTCGAATCGTTTCGAGCAAGAAATGTGGGTTGTTTAGGTGCAAAAATCCCTGCTTCCCCCTGTTTCGATGCATGGGCAAAAAAAGGTGTGTTATTTCGAAATTTCCATGCAAATGGCTTACAGACATTTAGAGCCTTTTTATCGGCATATTTTGGAATACCAGGACATTTGAAAACGGTGAGTTTGAAACCTTTTTGCTCAATGTCAATGACCGGTCTTCCACAAATCTTGAAAAGACAAGGCTATCATCCAGCTGTGATTCAAAGTGGCGATATTTCATTTGATTATCTCTATCCTTTTTTCAAGCAACATGGTTTTGAAACCATTATTGGAGGAGAAGAGATTCAAGGACCGCGAACAAGCTCTTGGGGTGTCGATGATGAATCGATGGTCCGCTTTGCTGCTTCTTGGCTGGAAAAGCAGATAAATCCAACGTTTCTATCGCTATTTACAATTACCAATCACCATCCGTGGAAAGTTCCATCAAGTTGGGGAGATCCAAAAAAAGATCCCTATTCCAATTTTCTTCAAACTTTTGCGTATACAGATTTTTGTCTCAATCTCTTTTTAGAAAGCATCAATTTAAATAACTCCATCCTTTTCATTGCTGGAGATCATGGACAGGAGATGGGTGAAAGAAGGCCTTATTCTGAGATGAATCAGAGCCTTTTTGAGGAAAATATTCATCTTCCACTTTTGATTTTAGGTCAGCAAATAAAGCCGCAGATCATTGATAGCAATGCCAGTTTTGTCGACTTTTTACCAACGGTTCTCGATCTACTCAACCTGCAAGAGACGCATCATAGTCTGGGGATGAGTTTACTTCGAGAGATCCATTTCCCAAGCTATTTTTCAATGCATCGGGGGGATCTCCAAATTGGGTGTCTACTTGGGAAGAAAAAAGTGATTCTGGATAAGGGCTTTGATTTAGAAACCGATCCTGAAGAGAAAAATCCGATCGATATGAAAGATCTGAGTATACAGTGCAAAAATTACTTTCTAAAGATGAATGCTATGATGGAAACCAATGCATGGGCGCCACAAAATGATCTTTTTTCGTTAAAAGCAGCACCTTTGATGAATGAAGAGGAGTGGATCGTTCATGTAAATCAACATCCCAACATTCCGGTCATTGATTTAACATCCGGGAACTTCGGAGATACCGCCATCACAAAACTAGATCACTCTTCCTGGTTTCAAGTCTCTTTGCGCGATTGCACAAGAATCACCGACGTATCTCTTCATTGGATGGGCAAATATTGTAAAAACATCATGACGCTCGATCTCTCCAATTGTCATTTGCTGACAGATACTGGCGTTCGTCAAATTCTCTTACCGACTTTACGTCACATATGGTTAGATGGTTTGGACCTTGAAGATTTTGTTCCTCATAATATTTGTTTGAATCTCCGCACCCTTTCTTTAAAAAATATCCCAAGATTATCTGCAAAATCGCTTGTCTCCCTCTATAAAGGCTCTTCGCATCTCATTTCTTGGAGCGCAACCCTTACCAATGTGAAAAATCAAGATCTATTGGAAATGAGCCAAGCTGAAAAACAGTGTACGAATATGACTCTTTGCGACGGCATCCACATCACTGACGAGGCTTTATCACAAATCCTTTATTCTCAAAGGAATCTTCAAGAAATTCACCTTGAAAATTTTCCTCTCATTGAACAGCCAGATTTTTCAAAATTAACGAAGCTAAGATATTTAACCATAGAAGCATGCCCTCGCCTTAATCAGACTTTTTATGAATCATTAAAGGATCTTCCGATTCCCGTACCTAGCTTCTATTAAACTTTTTATTGCTGCGTAAAATATATATATATAAAAAGAATATGATTAGCCTAATTAACCAATTGGAGCTTAATCATGAATAGTACAGAATTTCTTAGAATTGATTTGCCCGTTCTTGAATTTCCTATAATTTGGAAAGGGGGATACGTTTTTAGAAAAAATGGCGGCATCATTTTTAACTCCTATAACTTTTATTCACGAATTAGGGCATGCGTTAGTATTCAAATATTATCATAAATTTGAAGTAAGAGAAATCATTCTCCATTCTCAGGGGGGCGCAGCAACGTACATGACTTTCATAGATTCATTGCGATCCGTCGTAGGCTCTGGATCGAAGGATGCCGAAGGCCTTGCAGCAGGTCCACTTCTATCAGCAGCTGTCCATACGTTTGGGCTCGTTTATCTATCTAAATTATCTCGAGAATTTAATTCACTCAACAGAATTCAAATGTTTTATCACGAGAGCGCAATTTTGGTTCTTCCGACAAATGAGTACCTGTAGCCGGGGAAAACGTTAAGTCCGTAGATTTTTATAAACATTAAGAATCAGTGTGTTGCGTAATAGCGAGACATTCTGAGAGTAACGGTAGAAATAAAAAGAAGCAGACATATAA
>DAIDIM010000135.1 GCA_027459365.1 Chlamydiota bacterium | reverse complement strand
CTGTCGGCGCCCTCGCCCAACCTCGACCAGCCCCTCTTCGTGTCCGCGCCGCTGCCTCAGACCGGTCGGGTCATGGTGAAAGATGAGAACGTCTGCGTGCACTGCGGACTGTGCGCCGAGCGCTGTCCCTCTCTATCAATTTTTATTTATACAATCTCACGACTGACGAGCGCCAGCGAGGAAGTCATGAAATTGTACAAAGTCCAGTTAACGTATACTCAGCCGAATCTTCTAAACCTGCGAGGGAGCTAGTAACGGTTTATGATATTACAATAATGATTTCCAATACTGGATCGCTTGATTCATAAGTGGTCTCCTTCGATGACATCATGAAATACCATGGCCGTGTCGGCGCAAAAGAGGCCGGTAAGACACGATCCGAAGGGAAAGAATATGTGGTCAAAGATGGCGACGTGATCCTCTTTGATCACAATTAAAAAAATTCAGCCGCGTCTTTGAGTGTAAGATTTTTCCATTCGATTTTGTAATCAGGATATTGTTGAATGATATTTTGCGCTTTGGTTTGTAATGCAAAAAGATTAAATTTTTTTGGATTGAGTTTCACCTCTGCAATCAAAAGAACTTTATCCAAATCGTTTACAGCTACAATATCAATTTCATTTAAGTTTTTGGATTCCCAATAACTTCCAATTTTATTGTATTTCTTTTGAAGAGAAAGAAGATCGATAAAGAACTTCTCAAGAAATTTCACTGAATAAACAGAATAGTCCCTTTCAATGATTTTCTGAACATAATCATAGTTTTTGAGTTCAATTGCGCTCCAATTTTTGTAAAAAAATCGAAACCAAAAATGGATGAATGGATCTCGGATTACATATTTGATGATTCGAGAGAAGGGCTTTGCAAGAATAGGGACAACACGAGCGATGATGTAATATGTGGTTTCTAATTTTTCAAGATAACCTCCTACGCTGTATCCAAGAATAGATTCAATTTCGGTGCGAGAGGTTTTACCACGAGATAACAATTCTAGAATCGCAAAATAGGTACTATATTCCTTTCCGAACTCTTCAATCAGAAGATGTTTCCCCTCTTCTAAGAAAGGAGAAAATTCACTGAGCATAAATGAAAGAATCTCTTTTCTTGTTCTTGTCTGGTTGCTAAGAAGCAAATCTAAGTATTTCGGAGAAGATCCAGTCAATACATAAAAATCGAAAATAGTTTCTAAATCTACAATCTTATGATCATTTAATACGATTTTTAAAGTAGGTATAGAAAAAGCGTTGAGTTTGATGATACGATCTGCTCTACCAAAGAGAGGTTCTTTTTGATCTTCAAAAATTTTATTCATCAGAGAATAGACCGATCCTACTGCAAGAAAAACAATTTTGCTCCTCTTTTTGGCAGCATCCCAAAGATTTTGAATTTCTGAAAAAACAGAAGGATTGATCTGAAAAAATTCTTGAAATTCGTCAATGATTAGAATGATTTTGTTCTGTTTTGCATATTCTAAAATAAGGGCAAACAAGTCTTTAAATCTTTTGACTTCGCCATAAACAGGAAATGGAAGTTGCATCAAAAGATCTTCACAAAGAATGTTTTCTGGTTTTTTCTCAATAAAAAAGTAAATAAAGGGATGATGATTCGCAAACTCTTTTGCAAGCAAGGTTTTCCCAAGTCTGCGTCGTCCAGTCAGGACTGCAAGACGCCCTTCAACATCTGCTTGTTCCCAAAACGTTCGTAATAGAGATAGCTCTTTCTCGCGATTATAAAATTTCATCCTGCAACCCAGGTTACTGTAACATACATTACTGTAACCTAGGTTACAGAAAAATGCAATATTTGCATAAGTAATTGATTATCAGATCTTTACAAAGATGCAAAATAGTTATTTGATTTTTAATGCTCGATTACATTTTGGACCTCTGAAACACCTCTTGTGATTTTTCTAAATATACTCGCCCATCTGCAGCCATTTTTGTCAGTTGGAAGGTCGGTTCCAGCACCAATTGGCCATATTTTACTGCAGCATTCACCACTTTCTCAGGAATATTTTCCACAATATCTACCGTGGCTTTTCCTAATTTATCGGTCTTCTCTGCTCCAAGAGCCATTCCAGCAACACCTATAATTGCTTCTCCGGCACCCGGCACCCACAACGGAGCTCCCACGACGGGTCCCACAGCAAAACCAATTGCGGCCTGCTCAACTCCATGAATGATGTGGGGCATAAATTTAAGATCGACAGCCGCCTCTGCACCCAGTTTTACGGCAGTTCCTATCAAGCATGCGACTCCATTATTTCCATCCCCTACACAGTTTTTTTGATTTTGCATCGCATCATAGCCTGTGAGTGGTATGCCTATCAATGGGGGTATATGTTACAAGCCCCTCA
>DAIDIM010000112.1 GCA_027459365.1 Chlamydiota bacterium | reverse complement strand
GGTCCATCCTTTAGGCGTTCTAAAAATAATCATCGGCCACATGGGACGTTTATGAAACCCCCGACTTCGAGCCTCTTTCTGCAGGAGCTTGATTTCGACAATCACGGAATCGAGCGTTTTAGCTAAAAGTTGATGCACCTCTTGAGGATCCTCTCCTTCGACAAAATAAGGAATATATCCATAACCGCGAAAAAGCTGATTTAATTCTTCACGGCTGATTCGTGCAAGCACCGTCGGCTCGGCAATCTTATATCCATTGAGATGCAATATAGGAAGGACGGCACCGTCGTGAACGGGGTTAAGAAATTTGTTAGAATGCCAACTTGTCGCTAAAGGCCCCGTTTCCGCTTCCCCATCTCCCACAACACAGATGGCAATCAGATCCGGATTATCGAAAACAGCGCCATAAGCATGCGCTAAAGAATACCCTAATTCCCCGCCTTCATGAATCGATCCGGGCGTTTCAGGAGCGGCATGGCTGGGAATGCCTCCGGGGAAAGAAAATTGCTTAAACAGCGCCTTCATTCCTTCCTCATCTTGAGAGATCTTCGGATACAATTCACTATAAGAGCCTTCTAAATAGGTATTTGCTACCAAAGCAGGCCCTCCGTGGCCCGGACCCGTAATGAGAATCATGTTCAGATCATTTTTTTTAATGATTCGATTTAAATGTACATATAGAAAGTTCAACCCCGGCGTTGTTCCCCAATGTCCCAGCAATCTCCGTTTGATATCTTTGATTTCAAGAGGTCTTTTTAAAAGGGGGTTGTCATAGAGATAGATCTGCCCTACGGACAAATAATTGGCAGCACGCCAATATGCATCTATTTTTTGAAGCTCATCCAAAGAGAGAGCTGCTGTCATAATTACCTCAAGATCTACATATGAATCATTGACATCTTTTCTTTTCGAAGAATTCTAAACTTTTTAATAAAGGATTTTAATTATCAGAGCAAGTCCTAAAACGTAACTTATTCCTTGGATTTGAAAATATCTCATTGTTATTTAATTGTTTAAGAACAAAAAAAAATCCAAAGTCTGGCTACAATTTCAGACGCAGGGCATCTAGCAGCATCTGTTGCTCACCATCAAGAGTCGAAATGACATTAGGCAATTTGATGTTTCCAAGGCTCACAGTTTGGCTTCTAATCGATTTCAATCGTTCTATTACCTGTAAAAATGTCCATCTTCTATTTTTTCCGTTGCCGTCATTTTGATATACAATGGACAATCTTTGATTCATATGCCATTCCAGATAGTAGGAAAGCATGCATAAAAAAACATGAGCTTGAATTCTATGGTCTAAATGATGAAATACAGGTCTGATCTCCAGCGAATGCGTTTTGATAATTCGAAAAGCCTGTTCAACATGAATTAGTTTCTTATAAGCCTTATACACCTCTTTTGAGGAGAGGAGGTCTTCTGCTACATCCGTACGAATGATATAGCAACCGTCAAGCCGGTTCTCTTTATCAAGAACTTCTTGAATGACTTCATATTTTAGCCGATCATCTACCACGGACCACTCGAAATATTTTTCAGTTCCATATTTGGCCCAAATTTTTCCGACTCGAGCTCCTGTTTTTTCTTTGAGTTGTTTTCTTTTGGCATTTTTAATTTTATCTAGTTCGATGATTGTTGCTTTAACTAAATTCATTCGAGCTTGATGGTCCATCTTCTGTCTTTTAGGGTTAAGACATAAAACATATCTAATTTTTATATCATCGCGCTCTCTTACTTCCGGATATTCATCGACTTTGAATAAGTCTTTTGTAATAAGCCCTTCTGAAATCAAATTTTGCATTTGAGCATGGGTTAGAGCGGTAATTGTCTTATACCCTTCTTTATTAACCTCGGATAATCGCTTTGGAGTAAGCATTCCTCTATCTCCCACGAAAATCACATCTTTTACTTTATACTCGTTGACAAGCTTCTCTATTTGACCTTTTACAGTAACCTGATCCTGTGTATTTCCGGGAAATGTTTCCACTGCCACAGGACACCCTTCTACATTTGTCAGTAAACCAATATTAATCTGCTCATGACCCCTCTTGCAATCTCGATTGTATCCGAACTTAACAAGAGCAGACTCTTCATATTCACCTTCAAAATACGTCGAAGTGATATCATAGAGAACAATACATCCGTCCTTTAAATGCTTTTTTGCCAGTTGGTTTTGTATAGATTTTTGCCTTTTAAACAATTCATCCATCGACTCATAACAGTCTTTATTTACATCGGGTTGAGAATCTTTCTCATGTCCGCATAGCTCCCAAAGAACTGTATCAAGATACATGCTCGTTAATGAGAGTTTGCTTCCGGGATACATAATTCTTCCTGCGATCATTGCCAAAGCGTTTAGACTCCACCTAACCGGCTTCGAGTAAATTATCTTGTCGAGACCTATGTCTTTAGCTAGCTCAATAAGTACTTTTGAAGCCCCATACTCTCTAGATCCGGAGACGGAAAGGTCTTCAATGGAGATTTTACGAGCATCCTCGCCTTTCAGCATATCTTTTATCCGTTGGATATATTGCCTTGGCAGATTGGAAATATTGGAAATGGTCCTATGTAGAACTTTTGAACCTTCTCGATAGCTTTCCCTGATGAGGACTGTTGTATAAGTTTTTCCGTTTCGCTTGGCTTTTATTTCTTCCACGTACATTTCTGGCTACACTTTTTTGAGTAAAAACCATATGTATAAAACATTTTTCTCTTATAAGCAATGATTTTCTTATAAACAGGGAAGATTTTAAATTACTGGCTACAAAAAGAAATCTTTAATTTCACAAATCGCTAATTATGAAGTGCTTACGAAATTTAACGAATTTTGCAACTTTCTTACAATAAAAGGCTTACAAAATAAGTGCCTCTAACGAATAACTTACGTTTGAAGCGGAGCTAAAGCCATGTTGAATAAAGAACCCGCTTCTTTGGAAGCACGGGATCCGAACGTCTCAATCCAAGCTTGAGCCTTAAATCGCACGTCCGGGGTGGTTGGGATATACAGCTGCTTCAAAGCAGGTCCGTTCAAAGCATAGTTAATCGCTTTGGATCCCACCATCAATCCAAAGAGGAAAGAAAGGTTATTAAGCGATAAAAATCCAAAAAGGGCGCATCCTACGATG
>DAIDIM010000109.1 GCA_027459365.1 Chlamydiota bacterium | reverse complement strand
TCCTTGAGTATGAGTCAAAATGTTGAGCTAAAAGCTTGTCTAATCGCTCTCCCGCTTCTTGGTCTGAGACGATTAAAGAATCTGCGTCCATAGATCGAGCAGTATAGCAGAAAAGGTCTTAGCCGTCACTACCTTGGCCGGAGGAACTATCTCTGAGCTTTCGAATCGCCGCCAAAGACTTTGCCTGGTCTTTTTGAATTGTACTACTGATCCCCTGTAAGATTGAATCCCAAAGCTTTTCAGCCTCAGGTCCAGTAAAATGCATCCCCAGAAACGTCATCGGCTTCGCAGTCATCGCTCCATACTTAGGACGAGGCCCCTTCTCATGTGTTACAGCATCGCTTTGCGGCGGAGTCTCAGGCGGTTTATTTGGATTTACAGGATCTACCATATAATTCACATACTACTTGATTCTCGTTTCGCTTTTCAACAAAATTGGGTGAATGGAAATTCGTCAAAGCACTTTCGATCCCAACTTTTGGGAAGTCCTCTCCGATGGAATTGTTCTCCAAGAGATCGCAGTTTCATTTCCTTTAAAAAATATTCCCCGATATTTTGCAAATCTTGAAGAGATCAACTCATGGCTTGAAAAAACTGAATACAAGCGAGTAAAAAATGCAGCTCTTTACCTTGTAGCCCGGCGCTCGTATTCCAAAGCAATGTTATTCAAGAAGTTAAAAGATAAAAAGTTTTCACAGAAACAATGTCTGAAAGTGATTGGAGAATTTGAAACGCTTGGATACTTATCCGATCATGATTATGCACAAATGCTTCTCGAACAAAAAATGCGTCAAGGATATGGTCCTCGTTACATCGAACAATATTTCCGTACAAAAGGTCTTGATCCAAAGCTTGTGAAGATCACGGTTGTTGAGGAAAAGCAGGCGATGAAAAAATGGGAGCAAAAAATCCGAGGAAAAGAGCCGCAGAAAAAGATTGCATTTTTGCTGAAAAAAGGATTTAGCTTTGACGCAATTCGAAACTAAAAACCTCCGTTTTGGGTTTTGCTCTAGACAGATTGATTTCTTTTAGTTTCTTATTTGCCGAACTTTCCTGGAAATTTGATGTTGCGAATCATTGATTGCATTAAATATCAAATTATCATATCTCTAAAAAAGGAAGTTTAAATCAATTTTTAAAAGGAGAAAAAAATGAAAAAATCTAGAGAAGAGCTCAATGCAGAAATCAATATCCGTGCATGGAAAGATCCACAATTTAAGGATTTATTAATTAAAGATCCTAATGCAGCATTTGCTCAAATGGGGAAAAATGTACCAAAAAATGTGAAAATTTACATCCACGAAGAGACGGAAAATACTACTCATTTTGTTTTGCATAAAGCTCCTGTAAATGCGAAAAATATGTCAGAGAGCGAATTAAAAAAAATTGCAGCAGCTGCGGGAGCGACTTATAGAGAAAACATCTGCGCAACTGAAGAGCCAAGAGGATGATATTCATTAATTCAGAAGAACAAATTCATATGAAATTAGAAACTTGCTTGGCATATATCCAGAATCTAGATCTCAATTATCTAGCTCTTCGACTCATCCATAAAGAAAATTGGGATGAAGGAGAGGCGAGAGAAGCTGTTCGAAAATATAAAAATTTTCTTAAATTAAGAGTGATGAATAAGGAACTGATTGGGGTTCCAACATATGAAATTGATGAAGTCTGGCATGCACATATATTGCATACGAAACAATATATGGAAGATTGTCAAAAGATCTTCGGGTCGTATATGCATCACACACCTGCATCTCCTACAGGCGAAGATTCTGAAGAGATGAATAAGCATTACCAAAATACAGCTCAATTATACGAAAATACATTTGAAGAATCGTATATGAATCGTATTGATGTAAGCTTATGGTAAAGTTTAACCTTTGTATGTATTGAAAAATGGATAAGCGTCAATTCACCGACACGATTCTAAAAAATGTAGAGGAAATTACTGCATTTCAAGAGCTTCATAAATCGGCGCGTGTCATTACGATTAAGGGTTGGATTGCGCTTGTATTTGCTGCTCTGTTTTTTGTTTGTGTGGTGGTCTGGGCTTTTATAGGAAAGCTCCCGATTATTGCAGCGGGGAAAAGCATTCTGTTAGAAAATCAGAGGGTTTTGGGTTTTTTTTCACTGTATTCAGGTCAACAAATTCAAAAAGGAATGTATGCAACGGTAAGTTTGGATACGGTCGATTCAGCACGTTTCGGGCGAATTAAAGGGGTAGTCCGAGAAGTTTCGATCTATCCAGTGAGTGCGAATGATTTGTTGGAAATTCCATCCCAGCCGTTACGAGGGTATTTGACGGCGGGGAAACTTCCGACAATTATGGTTGAAATTGAGCTTTTGAAGGATGAAAAGACCAAAACTGGGTTACAGTGGACAACACAAACAGGTCCACAGGAGCCCCTTTTAGAGGGGAGTGTGGGAGAGGCTGAGGTCACTTTAAAAATCATTAGGCCGATCAACTATGTTATTCCGAAGGTATAGGACCCCTAGAGTAATTCAGATGGAGGCGGTGGAGTGCGGCGCTGCTTCTTTATCGATGATTTTGCAATATTACGGACGTTTTGTCCCTTTGGCGCAATTGCGCTTTGATTGCGGCGTTTCAAGAGATGGAAGTAATGCATTCAATATACTCCAAGCGGCACAAAAATATGGTTTGAAGGGGTTTGGTGAGAAAAAGGATGTAGAGCAATTAAAAAAGATCCGATCACCTTGCATCCTTTTTTGGGAATTTAACCATTTCTTGATATTGGAGGGGTTTGGAAGGAATCGGGTTTATCTGAATGATCCTGCAATCGGACGTCGTCATGTGACATTGGTGGAATTTAAGAAAAGTTATAGTGGAATTGCCCTTTTTTTTGAGAAAGCAGATCAATTTGAGAAGGGGGGAAGTCATTCAACCTTTATCAGCCAGATTTGGAAACGAATCAAGACGGTACCAAGTCCCATTACTTTTGTTGTTTTATCCGGTTTTTTTCTTCTATTTCCAGGTTTTGCAATGCCAGCTTTTTTAATGGCATTTATCAATACATTTTTTTCTCAAAATGTCATTGCGTGGAGAGGAGAATTTGTGATGGCAGTGTTTGCCGCTTTTCTTTTTAGCGCATTGTTGAATTGGATACGAAGATATTATTTAACTCGTTTAGGCATTCATTTGTCTTTTACATTTTCTTGCGATTATTTGTGGCATCTTTTGAAATTGCCGATTTCGTTTTATAATCAACGCTTTTCTAGCGAAATTGCCTATCGCCAACGATTGAATGATAGTGTGACAAGAACATTGACGCAGACGTTAATCTCATCCTTTATCGATCTGTTTTTAATCTTTTTTTATGCGCTTTTGATGTTTGTATATGAACCTGCTATTGCATGGATTGGACTGTGTGCTGGGATTTGCAGTTTTGTCGTCCTTGGAATCATTTATCAAACTAGGGTCAATGCCTATGCGAGGCTGCAACAAAATACGGCAAAAATGATCTCGAAAGGGATGAGCGGTTTGCAGCAGATTGAGACGATTAAGGCGATGGGTTCTGAGTCCAATTTCTTTTCTTCTTGGGCCGGAACGTTTACTAATGCATTCAATGATCGTCAAGAAATTGGGAAAAAAGATGTGATTTTAAATACCCTTCCCATGTTTTTTCAGATCTTTGCAGCGGCGGCATTGTTAAGTTTAGGCAGTATCTACGTGATTGAGGGGAGTTTGTCAATTGGAATGCTCATGGCGATGCAGATTCTTCAAGCCAATTTTTTAGCTCCGATTTCCCGCTTTGTGAATCTCAATCAGATGATTCAGAGTATGAAAGTGGATATGGACCGCTTGAGCGATGTCTTTAATAATCCTGAGGACATAGCCTATCAGGAATTTCCTAAGAAAGAAAAGACTATGGAGGGCCATTTAGAATTTAAAAATGTCACTTTTAGTTATGCGCCTCTTTCACCTCCATCGATTATCGATGTGAGTTTTGAGGTTAAGCCCGGCAAGATGGTCGCGATTGTGGGCTCAACGGGGAGTGGAAAATCGACTATTGTCAAACTTGTCAGTAGATTGCTTAGCCCAACTTCGGGTGAAATTCTTCTCGATGGTATTCCTTTAAAAGAGATTCCTCGAGAAACTCTATACACTACGATGGCAACGGCAGATCAGGACATTTTTCTTTTTTCGGGCACGATTCGTGAAAATATCACTTTATGGCGGACAGAGATTCCCGATGATGTATTGATGATTGCTGCTAAAGATGCGCAAATTCACGATGATATTCTTTTGCGTAAGGGCAATTATGATTCCATACTCTATGAAAACGGGAAAAATATGAGCGGGGGGCAAAAACAGCGGCTAGAACTTGCGCGCGCTTTTCTCAATCACCCACCGCTTTTGATTTTAGACGAATGTATGAGCGCGTTAGATTCCAAAGTAGAGGCAAAAATTCTAGATCGAATTGAAGAGAGAAAGAGCGCTGTTTTAATGATTTCTCATCGGATCAGTATGATTCAGCGTTGCTCTGAGATCCTTGTTCTAGATAAGGGGAAAATTGTCCAGAGAGGCACGCATTTGGAATTGAAAAATATTCCAGGTCCCTACCAAGATTTAATTTTGAGTGAGTCTCTATAATAGAGGTCTAATGTACGAATTAAAAAAAGCACTCGTTCTGATTGGGAAAAAACTACAAATCGATTTTGTTTTTTCTAGAGGCGCCGATTTTTCTACCATTTGTGAGGAGAGTGGAATTCGCACTCGTCAAATCATTTTAGAGGAGGGGTGGGAACAAAATCATCATGAGGCGCTTCTCTGTTTTCAAAATGGAAAACCCATTGCCTATATCGATGGTCAAAAAATCATTGGTCCCGTAGATCCCCTTGCCTACATGTTTTATCCTCCCATTCCAATGTCTATTAAAACAGGAAAGCAGTTCAGTATTTATTTATTAAAAAATCACTCAAAGCTGTTCCTCTCTTTGCTTTTTTATGGCTTTCTTGCAAGTGTCATTGCTTTTGTTCCTGCGATTACGACATCACTCCTTTTTCGATATGCGATTCCATTGAGTGATATATCTCTTGTCCTCTTTTTATTTTTGGGACTTACCTTTGCAGCTCTTGGTGTTGTCCTTTTTAATTTCTTACGAAACTTTTGTTTTTTGCGCTTTTCAGCCCTTGCCGACCATTTTATGCAAACAGCGCTTTGGGATCGATTGCTTAAGCTTCCTCCCCATTTTTTTCGCAAATTTAGTGCAGGAATCCTTTTTTGGAAGGTGAATTCAATCGACTCGATTCGTCAGCAGATTCGTGATAACGCCTCATACGCCATTCTCAACGGATTTTTTGCATCGCTTTTTCTCATCATCATGTTGATCTATGCGCCACTGCTCACATTTGTGAGCGGTCTGATTGCTTTCTTAAGTCTTTTGGCCACCTTTATTTTTATGAAGCGCAATGCCAAGATCCTTGCTAAAGAGGCAACCATTTATGAATCACTTCAAAGTACGATGGTTCAAATCATCGGAGGCATCGCTAAATTGCGCACTACGCAATCGGAAAAAAAAGCCTTTGCCCATTGGCTTGTCCCATTTACTAAAGCTAAAGTTTTGCAAGCCCGCGCGCAGCACAATCAAAACATAGTCGCAACATACTCCTCTTCTCTTCCCATCTTCTCTTATGCAATGATTTATTTTCTCCTCATTGAATTCATCGGCGTAAAAAATCTTTCTCTATCGAATTTTCTTGCCTTCAACATTGCATTTGGGAGCTTTATTTTAGCTTTCTATCAGCTCAATGACACTTTGATTTCGCTTGTCTCAATTCTCCCCTATTGGGCAAGAACCAAACAGATTCTTGAAGAAATGCCTGAAGAGCTCATCTCGCGTATTAATCCAGGCCGAATCAAGGGAAAAATTCAAATTGACGAGGTCTGTTTTGGTTACGATGAAGAACATCCTTTGTTGAATCAACTTTCGATTCAAATAGAGCCCGGAGAGTTTATCGGTATTGTCGGTCCCTCTGGAAGCGGCAAATCGACCATCTTGCGCCTCTTACTCGGTTTTGAAAAACCAACCTCCGGCGCAATTTATTATGATGATCACGATTTATCAACACTCAATGTTCAGCTCCTCCGTAAACAAATCGGATCTGTCCTTCAAGTTTCTGGAATTATGTCTGGAACCATTTATGAAAACATCGTCGGTGGAGGGGTTTATTCGCCAGAACAAGTCAAAACTGCCATTGAGATCTCTGGGTTCAAGGACGATCTAAATGCATTCCCCATGGGCTTGCACACCTATTTACCCACAGGTGGGGGGACCCTTTCCGGCGGCCAAAAGCAAAGGCTATTACTTGCTCGAGCATTGATTGGCACTCCCTCCATTCTCATCCTTGATGAGGCAACCTCATCACTTGATAATCAGACCCAAAGGATGGTTACCAAAAACATCGATACACTCAAAATAACAAGGGTCGTCGTTGCACAACGTCTCAGTACGATTCAGCACGCCGATCGCATTTATGTGGTACAAGAGGGCAACGTGGTTCAGACAGGCAAGTTTGATGAGTTGGCAAACGTGCCTGGAATATTCCAAGAAATGTATGTCCGTCAGAAGCTGTAAGGTGTACTAAAAAAATTCACAACAGAGAAAGAGGGGATAGGACAAAAATGCCTCACTTCCCTGCCTCTGTTGTGAATTTTTTTAGTCCCCTTGTTGCAACAAACAATCTCTCCCATCAAAATTCGACATGGCCAGGATACCGGGGAAATGGAATCACATCTCGAATATTCTCCATACCGGTGACAAACAAGACCAATCGCTCAAATCCAAGCCCAAAGCCTGCATGAGGAACAGATCCATATTCCCGAAGCTCTAAATACCACCAGTAGTCTTCTCTTTTAAGTCCTAATGTCTCGATTTTTCTCTCGAGGAGATCTTTTCTATCTTCACGCTGAGAGCCTCCGACGATCTCCCCAATTTTAGGGACGAGGATGTCCATTGCAGCAACTGTTTTCCCATCGTCATTTGCACGCATATAGAATGATTTAATTGCCGCGGTGTAGTCTGTGATGATGACTGGCTTCTTACAATATTGCTCGGCTAAATATCTTTCATGTTCAGATTGGAGATCTGCCCCCCAATCAACTGGGAATTCAAACTTTTGAGGTGCTTTTTTTAGAATCTCAAGAGCCTCAGTATAAGTGAGATGAGCAAAAGAGGAGTTTGTTACTGCACGTAATCGCTCAACGAGCCCTTTTTCGATGAATTGATCAAAGAACTGCAGATCATCGAAGCAGTGTTCAAGCACATAATTTAGACAAAATTTGAGGTAACTCTCTGCACATTCCATGTTATCTTGTAGATCGGCAAAGGCCATTTCAGGTTCAATCATCCAAAATTCGGCTAGATGTCGAGAGGTATTTGAGTTTTCAGCACGGAAAGTGGGCCCAAATGTATAGATATCAGAGAGGGCGCAGGCATAGATTTCCCCTTCTAATTGTCCAGAAACAGTGAGATAGGCAGCTTTTCCGAAAAAGTCTTTGGAAAGATCTTTTGAGTCGTTAAGTGTAGTGACGCGAAACATCTCTCCTCCACCCTCGCAATCTGAGCCGGTAATCAGAGGAGTATGAACGTATAAAAAGCCCCTTTTTTGAAAAAAAAGATGTGTTGCAAAGGCGAGCCCATTCCGGACTCGAGCGACTGCCCCCTGCGTATTGGTTCTAGGGCGCAAATGGGCAATGGTACGTAAGAATTCAAAGGAGTGCCGTTTTTTCTGTAGGGGATAGGAGGTAGGATCGCATCGCCCATAGAGATGGATTTTTTGAGCGGCTAATTCAAGAGATTGGTTTTTGCCTTGGCTTTTCTTGAGCGTTCCAGTAATGGCAACGGAAGCGCCAGTGGTAAGATCGGGGGAAAGGAGCGCGCTATCGGCTATAATTTGAAGGTTGGCAAGGCAAGATCCATCATTGAGCTCGATAAATGCAAAAGATTTTTGATCTCGGACAGTGCGAATCCAGCCAGAAACGGTGATCTCTTTGTCGAGGAGAGATTCAGGGTCTTTGTAAAGTATATTTTTAATTCTATATCTCATACGAAGCATTATAGGAATTCCTATTAAAAATATCCAGAAAAGATTTTTAATAACAAATATTATTTTAATAATATCTCATATTAGAATAGTATTAGTTAATTAATAGTTGTGTTATTATTGATGTCAAAATCACGGATTAATGGAGATTGTTATGTTTAGAACAAGTTTGACTTTTAGAAATCTAGCAGGGGTAACCAGCCCTTACCTATGCGTCCATTCGCCAGAGCCTCTTCGCGAGGTTCTCGTTTCAGGGAGAACTCGAGAAAATATTGATCTGATTATGAATGAGGTGGTGAAAGAGCACATGGCTTCACAAAAAAATATTTTTCCAGAGACTAGAGAATTATGTAGCGCAGCCGCCGATCTAGACAGGAGTAACTATAGCGCTCAAATCGACAGCTTCTTGGCTGCAAGAAAAGCAAATGTGCCTCTTTTCCAGGAGATCCTTTTTCACGCGAATGAGTCTCAAATTTATGCAGCATTGAAATATGCGGTCATCAACCAAGACTTGGAAGGTGTCAAAATCATTCTCCCCTTTGTGAAAAACAAACAAAAGACGGTTGGGGAGTTATTTATAGAATTGAGAAATAAGCACAAAATTTCTTTAGAAATGATCAAAGAGCTGCTCCCTTCTTGTTCGCGAGACGTTCAGTCGAAATATCTCAAGGAGATGATTATTCAGGGAGATAAAGAAGCAGTAAAAACGATCGTTCAATTTTTTAAACCGACACAAGACCACCGCACTTTAGCAAAAAATTATCCATCCATTGCTTCGATGTTCATTTTGAAGGAATTTTTAGAGACAAAAGTAAGAAGTTCTAACATTACCGGAATCATTAATATTTCTATGGTCGAGGATATATTTAATACCGCTAAAGAATCTGGAAAACAGATGGTTGTAACATCTGCTGAGAAGGTGTTTAACGGTGTGAAACAATCTGGAAAACAGATGGTGGTTACAGCTCGTCAAACAGCGATTTCTGTTGCAAGAAAGCTCGGCTTACTTTCAGGACCAACAGAGCTGGTTCCATTTGCTACAGATAGCAATTTGGGAAACCTCGATGGTTTAGTCCCCAATGAAGAGATACAAGATGAAAGAAGTGATCGACTAGCCGGAGAAGATCTCTTGCAAATGTCTCTTGCAGGGAATGAAAGAATTTCTCTTTCATTCGCACATGGGAATGCAAGACTTGCAATTACAGGAACTCCATTAGTTAAAGAATATGAAGAAGAGATGCACGATTTTGAACTTCCAAAAATGTACGGAAGTAATCCAAAAGGGCAATCTCTTCGATTTGGTCATGGTGCGATTGCAGTTGGGGCTATTTTAGGCTCTGCTGCGTTGCTGAGTCGATCCAAGAAAAAGGGCAGCGAGAACGATGAAGAATTAGCCTTTCTAATCGATCAAATTAAGACAGGTGAAGAATCAGCCGAGTCTTTAGCACAAATAGTGGAGCGATTAACGACTGCTGAGGCGACACAACCTGTGATTGAAGAAACAAAAGCTTTAGCCGATCCTGTAATTGAAGAATCAAAACCGTTAGCCGATTTAGAGGCTGCAAAGAGTGATGCAAAACCAAAGGTTACACGAATTCCTACGCAAGACGTTCGATACGCTACTTCTTGGGAAGGAGTTCTTCGACGAATGGAAGCGGATGATCGAGCTGGCCTGTGGGTAGACCGTAGCTTTTAAGAAGGGCGATTTCTCCCTTCCAAGAAGATTTCTCGGGGGTCTCGAGATATTTAGGAAGATCGCGCGTCTTAGGATCGGTCATTAAATAGTGGAACGATTCCAGCCCAATTTTACCAAGACCAAGGCTTGCATGCCTGTCTACTTTCGATCCTAGATCTTTTGCCGAATCATTGAGATGAAAAGCAGTGAGATATTTGAGTCCAATGATTCGATCAAATTCGTGGAGCGTTTTTTCCCACCCCTCTTTTGTCCGAATATCATATCCTGCAACAAACAGATGGCATGTATCAATACAAACGCCGATGGGAATTTTGCCTTTTACTTGTTTGATAATGTAGTCGATATGTTCAAATTTATACCCGACGCTTGTCCCTTGACCTGCGGTCATTTCTAAAACAGGTTTTGTCTTCCCTCGATGAATCAACTCTTCATTGAGAATGAGACTTTCAACAATCCGATCTAAACACTCTTCAACTGTGCTTTTTGTCGCAGCGCCAGGATGAAAATTCAAAAAGTCTAGATTGAGAAGATGACACCGTTCGATCTCTTCTCGAAAGGCACTGCGACTTTTTTCTAAAATATCTGGATCGTGTGCACCGAGATTGATCAGATAGCTGTCATGGCTCATCACTTTTTCGATGCCGGTTTTTTCGAGAGCTTCCTTCCAAAGGTCAATTTCAGCTTGCACGAACCTTCGCCCCTGCCATTGCTTTTGATTGCTTGTGAAAAGTTGGATGACCGTGGCCCCTATTTGCTCCCCTTCAAAAAGGGCGTTATGAACCCCTCCCGCCGTCGATGTATGAGCCCCTATCAAAATCTTTTTGATCATAAATGCCTTGAATTTAACATAACTTTGTGGAAAATTGGAAGGATTACTTTGGAGTCGCCTTTATGAAGGGTAGGAATCTTTTTGTCAAACAACCCATTTCCTCTGGTACTGAAGGTACTGGAAAACATGTCTTGAAACGCCACTTAGGCTCTACCCAATTGACCTCCATCGGTATTGGTGCCATCATCGGTGCTGGAATTTTTGTTATTACAGGTCAGGCAGCAGCCAACTTTGCAGGACCTGCAGTGCTCATCTCTTTTGTGATCGCAGCAATCATTTGCGTTTTTGCAGGACTGTGCTATGCGGAACTTGCGGCGATGATTCCAATATCCGGAGGCGCCTATTCCTACTCCTATGTTGCTCTGGGAGAATTGCCAGCATGGATGATTGGTTGGTCATCTGCCCTTCAGTATTTGGCAGCAGCAAGCGCGGTAGCCGTTGGTTGGTCGGGCTATTTCATCAGCCTTCTGAAAGATTTTGGAATCTCCTTCTCAAGTGCATTGACAAATACCCCCATTGTATATAGTGCTGAAATTGGATGGCACATGAGTAATTCCTATTTTAATCTTCCTGCTGCGCTTTTAGTTCTTGTAATTAGTATCTTAATTTCTGTTGGAATTAAAGCTGCAACTACTTTGAATAACATAATGGTTGCTGTAAAATTAATTACGATTTTCTTATTTATTGTGTTTGGGGCGTTTTATATTCAGCCTTCGAACTGGGTTCCCTTTATCCCAGAAAATACAGGGGTATTTGGTGAATTTGGATGGAGCGGTATTTTACGGGCTGCAGGGCTCCTCTTTTTTGCCTATAACGGCTTTGATACAGTCGCAACACTTGCTCAAGAGACTGTCAATCCGCAAAAAAATATGCCTCGCGGCATTCTCGGGTCTCTCGGTGTTAGCACAATTGCCTACATAGCGACGGTTCTGGTTCTAACGGGAGTTGCAAGTTACACGCTGTTAAATGTTTCAGATCCGATGTCGGTTGCCCTCAATATTATGGGCCCTAACTTTGTTTGGTTTGCAACAATTGTGAAATTTGCGATTTTGGCCGCGTTAACATCGGTTGTCCTCGCAGTCCTTTTAGCACAAACGCGCGTGTTCTTTACAATGAGCAAGGATGGACTGCTCCCAAAACGACTTTCCCATATTCATCCTAAATTTCAAACACCGACCACCTCTACTGCCATCATTGCAATTGGCGCCATCATAATCGCAGGACTTTTCCCTGTCGATATGTTGGGGCAATTGGTCTCTCTTGCGGTCTTGATCGTGTTTGCCATTATGTGCTTTGGCGTCCTCATTCTACGCTACACACAACCCAATGCAATTCGCCCATTTAAAGTTCCCCTCATGCCCTATATTCCCATTCTCGGCATTGCATGTTGCCTAGGGCAGACTCTTTTCCTCCCTCTCACAACATGGGCACAATTCTTCGTGTGGATGCTGATCGGCCTTGTGGTCTATTTTAAATTTGGTATTAAGCACAGCAATTTAAGAAAATTGACCAAATAAGAGGAGTTGTTCCTCTTTTTTTGGTTTACTTTGCTTTTCGAGCTCTTTTAGCATCTCTTCGGCGCGTCTGATCGCTTTTGGAGGCAGTCCTGCAAGTTTTGCAACATGGATGCCATAGCTTTTGTCAGTTCCGCCTTTGATGATTTTTCTTAAGAAAACAATGCCTGATGGAATTTCTTGGACGGCGATTTGATAATTGGCTGCTTGGGGGAATTGCTGTTCGAGTTTAGTCAGTTCCCAATAATGTGTTGCAAAGAGGGTTTTTGCCTGTTTGCGGGGGGTTGTCAGTAGATATTCAGCGACAGCCCATGCAATCGAAATGCCATCATATGTGCTGGTTCCTCGACCGATTTCATCGAGAAGCACAAGTGACCTCGAGGTTGCATTTTTTAAAATATTGGCTGTCTCGGTCATTTCTACCATGAAGGTCGATTGTCCTCGAGCAAGATCGTCGCTTGCGCCAATACGGGAAAAGACTTTATCGATAATTCCAATCCGTGCATGAAGTGCCGGGACAAAAGAACCCATCTGCGCGAGGATGGCAATCAAGGCAACTTGGCGGATGTAGGTCGATTTTCCCGCCATATTCGGACCAGTGATGAGCATCATCTGCGCAGCATCATTTAAAAGAGTGTCGTTTGCAATGAAAGAAGAGGGGCCGACCACATGCTCAACAATAGGATGACGCCCTGCTTGAATTTCTAAAATATTAGATTCGTCAACAATGGGCCTTGTCAGATTTTTTTCGAATGCAACCCAAGCAAGGGAAAGCAAGCAGTCCAGCTTTGCGATTTCTTGAGAGAGTCGATTGATGGATGCAGCCTCTTTGACACAAGCGATTCTAAGTTCCTCAAATAACTCAGATTCAAGAGCTTTTGCCCTCTCTTCCGCACTTAATACTTGATGCTCAAACTTTTTTAGCTCCTCGGTGATAAAACGCTCTCCATTGACAAGCGTTTGTCGTCTTTGAAAAGAGGGGGGAATTTTATCACTCTGGCCGCGACTTACCTCAATGTAATAGCCAAAAGCTCTTGTGAACCCAATCTTTAATGTTTTGATTCCTGTCTGCTCCCGAAGAGCCGTTTGATACTGTGTAAGATAGTTTGTCGATTCTTTGGCAACTTTGCGTATCTGTTGCAATTCAGGATGATAATGATCTTTAAAAATTTCCCCATCATTCAAGCGGATGGGAGGATTTTCATTCAAAGCTGCAAGAAGCTTTTCAAAAAGGGGTCTTAAACTTTCAGCGCTTTGAAGGACATCGGAGGCAGCGGATAAAGAAGTTCCTAAACTGAGCAGATCGCGGGGCCCTGCATAATGGGTCCCAATCTTCATCGTTAAACGATCGAGATCGCGCACTTTCCCGAGTGTTTTTCGCAAAGTTTTAGCGATCTCTGATTCTTTTAAGTAATAGGCGATTTGCTCTTGTCGAGCCTGAATTTCGGATACAGAAAGGAGAGGATGTTTAAGCCAATGGCGCAATAACCTCCCTCCCATCGGAGTACAGGTATGATCTAAAATATCGAGCAGTGTATTTTTCTCTGTCCCATCATGCATGGTTTCTGTCAGCTCTAAATTGCGCAAGGAAGCGCGATCCAGAGCCATATATTGAGAAAGAGATTCAAGCCCAATTGAAAGAATATGGTCGCAGTTGATATTCATCTCTTCTTTGAGATAAAGGAGGAGCGTTCCACTCGCGATAATGGATCCGTTTTTTCCCCTCAAGCCAAAACCTTCGAGATTGTGAAGTTGAAAATGGCACGTCAAAACATCGGTTGCAATACGAAGATCCAAAGGATCTTTGAAACTTATCAGAAACGGAAAAGAGTGTCTAAGTTCTTTAAAAAACTGAGAATGATCTTTTTCGAACTTTGGACTTACCAAAAATTCAGAGGGGCGCAAACGGAAGAGTTCATCTAGAACATCTTGAAGATCTTCAAGTTCGAGCGTGGTAAATTGACCCGTAGATAGATCCACTACACTCAATCCAAATGTAGAACCGATCTGAGCAATGGAAACAAAGTAATTATTTTTTTTATCGGTTAACAACTGCGATTGGATCAATGTACCTGGGGTAACAAGGCGGGAAATTTCCCGCTTTACAAGTCCCGTGCTTTTTGCCGGATCTTCCATCTGTTCGGCAACAGCAATTTTAAAACCTAAAACAACCAATTTATCAATGTATGTATCAGCAGTATGATAGGGGACACCACACATGGGGACACCCTGTCTTGCAGTCAGCGTTAAGCCAAGTTGTTTTGCCATCACTTCGGCGTCTTGATAAAACGCCTCATAGAAATCGCCTAGTCTGAAAAAGAGAAGGGCATCTTTAGCTTGTGTTTTGCATTCATGCCACTGTGCCATCATTGGAGTGAGTGTTGCCATGCGATCATTTTACATCCTCTACTAAAAAAGAACAATTTGTTAGTATACTGAGCCATTCCCGATGTGCCTCTTCGACGATATTAGGGAATCTTTTCGGCGATTTTACCTCCATTTTCGCAAAGCCATATAACTCTTGTGAGATATTAGCTTTGCGAAAATGGGGTAAACTCGTTCGAAAATATCCCAAATCTCCTCGAAGAATTCACACCGAGAATGGCTCATACTTTTAATGAGTCCGACTGTTTACAAAGAAGGCCCCTACCGTTTTTTTTCTTTTCTAGATAAGAAGAGAGAAAGCATGTACAATTTCTTGCGCTGACGGAGAAGCAAAATTCTGGTTAGAACCAATTATTTCGCTTGCGACAATTTATGGTTTATCAAAACGTCAACTTAATGAATTGCAATCAATTGTAGAGAGAAATGCAAATGAGATCATCCGCGCTTGGGAAAAACACTTTTCCAGTTGAGATTACGATTACTCAATTTGGACTTTGGCTTCACTTCCAAAAAGAAGAATTTTTCTTACCCTATATAGACCTAAAAACATAATTAAAAAAAATGACATGCACATTTGCGACAACTTGTTGGGAAAATGATTGGCGACACATTCTCCTAACACCTGATTATTTACGGGTGAAGATGATTCAAAATCATTGCCATCCTTTCCAAGAACGGCTTCTTATAATCAATAATGTGCGTAACCTTAACGAAGTCATCGCTGCTGCACAACAACATGTAAATACCGGAACATTAACTCGATACTTAATCGCAAATGAGTATGTTGAAAGAGCTTTTGCTTTTTTTCATCTTAAAAGAAATGATTTCCCCAATGACTGGGTATACTACAATGCTCTAGGTCCACTTGTTGCAATTTTCGTATTGCAAACAGACTATTTGCTCTATCATACAGGCGATGTTTTCTTAGAAAAGCCTGTCAACTGGATCTCATCCTCCATAGCCCTGATGAAAAAAAGGCCTCAAATAGAAGTTGCAAATCTCATCTGGAATCGGCAACTTGGTGAGGTTAAACGAGAATCTTACAAAAAGAGTTGGAATTTTTTCTTTGCAAAAGAGGGCTTTTCTGACCAGCAGTTCTTGGTCAAAAAAAGTACTTTCCGCGCTCCAATCTACGGCGAAATTCGGGAAGATAGTCACCATTATCCACGAGGGGATGTCTTTGAAAAAAGAGTTTTTAGTTTCTTGAAAAATAGGAACTGCGAGAGAATCATCTGTAGGAGGGGAAGTTACACCCACGAAAATATAAAATAAATATGGGCACTTTTTCGAGAAGCAGTTTAGAACATCTTCGTTCCCGTATTGATCTGGTTGAGGTGCTCAATCCCTATGTCAAGTTTCAAAGATCGGGTGCAGCTTTTAAAGGGCTATGTCCTTTTCATGAAGAAAAAAGCCCCTCCTTTATCATCCAAAAGGGGGATAGCCATTACCATTGCTTTGGTTGCGGCGCCCACGGTGATGCAATTCAATTTTTAATGACCCATTTGAGAATGAGCTTTGTCGAAGCTGTCGAGCATTTAGCAGATCGCTTCCAAGTTCCATTGGAAGAGGTGGAGACAAATCAGCCAAAAGGGACTCCGAAAACGATTTTAAAAGAGGCACTTGTAAAAGCAAGTCAATTCTATCAATTTTGTCTTTTGCATACGCCCGATGGACAGGAAGCGCTCGTTTATCTTTATGCAAGAGGGATTGATCTCGATTTTATCAATACTTTCGAATTTGGTTATGCTCCACGATCAACGCATGTTTTTCAAAAAATGATGAATGAACAGAAAATTTCAAATGCAATTTTAGAAGAGGTGGGTCTAGTGACTCGTGGACGTGATTTTTTCTCAGATCGGATCACGATTCCTATTCGGGATAGCGTTGGCAATATTATTGGTTTTTCAGCGCGCAAATTTAAGCCGGATACCTATGGAGGGAAATATGTCAATTCTCCAGAGACTCCGCTCTTTAAAAAATCGAAAATACTCTTCGCCTTGAGCTATTCCCGAAAAACAATTGCCAAAGAAAGACGCGCACTGGTTGTCGAAGGGCAAATCGATGCTCTGCGACTTATCCATTCAGGTTTTTTATGGACAGTTGCAGGGCAAGGAACTGCATTTGGGGAAGAACAGGCCAAAGATCTGATTCAACTGGGCGTAAGACAAGTTTATCTTGCTTTAGATGGAGACAATGCTGGACAAGAGGCGACACTGAAAATTGGCCATATTTTTCAGAAAAATGGTGTTGAAGTGCTTGTGGTTCAACTTCCTGAAAAATGTGATCCCGATCTTATTCTCCAAGAAAAAGGGCCACAAGAATTTCAGAAATTTTTAGAAAAGAGTATCGAATACATTCAGTTTTATGTCGATCGTTTATCTTTAATTATGAATATCCAAACTCCCGCTGGGAAAAACGAGATTGTTCAAACGATTGCGAAAAAGATTCGCGAATGGGACCATCCTTTGATGGTGCGTGAATCTTTGCGATCTTTAGCAAAAATCACGCAAGTGCCCGAATCGATCCTCAATACAGGAGAGGAAAATTCGCCTCAAATCTATATCAAAAAATCGGCAAGCGTTACCTTCTTTGAAGTGGATCCAGATCGCATTTTGGAAGCAGATCTTTTGCGCTGGCTTTTTCTCATGGGGGATACTCTTCCAGAGCTATTGCCATTGGCTGAAGAAAATCTGACATCTGACCATTTTCGCATCCATGCAGCGCGCATCCTATTTGAGAAATACAAAACCGCGGTCAAAGAGGGTCGAACACGAGACTTGCTCTCTTTAGCCATCGATCTGGATCAAGCCGAAGCGCAACTTTTTTTAGCTGAAGTGCTCCAGAAGAAAGTGAATCGAGATAGAGCGAAAGCCTGTTTTATTGAAACAATCGAAAAAATGTTAGAAAGACACTGGATGCAGCAGCGTGAAGAAATTAAACTTAAAATTTATAGTGGTCGATGCAGCGAGGAGGAGGTGCTCCAACTTGCCAAACGGTTTGATCAATTAAAAAAAGAGAGACCGCAAATTATAATTTAGATTTTAATTGCAATTAATTAAAAGTTTTGATAACTTTTTACTCTAAAAAGGAGAAGTTATGTCTGTTACTGCTATTTCAGGACCCATTATTGAAGATCCACTTTTTGCAACTTTAGATTACATTCCTCTTGTCAGTTCGATCTCTGGGGTCGCACGAGCCGCTTTTGGACTTCTAGAAACGACGGTTGGGGTTGTCGTTCTTCCAATTCAAATGGTTCAAAGATTGTGCAATGTTCAACATCGTTTTTTGTTTAACCTAGGAATATCAAATATGGTCCGCGGAACAATTTCTTTTGTTCCAATTGCAGGGAATATCACTGTGTATATTTATGATCATTTGCCAAATACAAGAGCAGATGTCCAAAATTTATTTGGATTAAGTAAATTTACTTGAGCTTTTCTGATAAGACTTCAAGAAGTTGGGAGCAGGGGACTCTAATTTGTTGCATCGTATCGCGATCGCGTAAAGTCACTGTATCATTTTCAAGCGTGTCGAAATCGACTGTAATGCAAAAAGGTGTTCCCAATTCATCTTGTCGACGATACCGTTTCCCAATTTGTCCACTCTCGTCATATTCGCAGTACCAAAATCGTTTTAACTCTGCAAAGATTTTTTGTGCTTTCTCGGAGAGGGGCTCTTTTTTCATCAATGGGAAAATTGCTACTTTGATCGGAGCAATACGAGGGGCGAAATGGAGCACTGTTCGTGTTTCTCCATTGTCCAGTTGCTGCTCTTCGTATGCATCGCAAAGAAGTGCAAGAAGTGTCCTCTCAACGCCAAAAGTTGGCTCAATGACATGAGGGACAAATTTTTCGCGTGTTTCTGGATCGGTATATTCAATCGTTTGTCCTGAATACTCTGCATGGCGCTTCAGATCAAAATCGGTCCGATAAGCAAGACCATAAAGTTCGCTTCTCCCAAATGGAAAATCATAGACAAGATCAACTGTTCTTTTCGAATAGTGGGAGAGTTGTTCTTTTGGATGCTCTTTTTCATGAATGCGGGACTCCTTAAGGCCAATTGCTCTGCACCATTCATGCATCGATTGAAGCCATCTGTCAAAGGTTGCTTCCCAAGCACTTTCTTTGATGAAGTATTCAATTTCCATTTGCTCGAATTCAATCACACGGAAAACAAAATTACCTGGCGTAATCTCATTGCGAAACGCTTTCCCAATTTGCGCAACACCGAAGGGTATGCGGACACGCATCGTATCGATTATGTTTTTAAAATCAACGAAGATCGCTTGCGCAGTTTCAGGTCTTAAATAGGCAACATCGCCATCGGCGCTCGTCTTGCTCATTTGTGTCTGAAACATCAGATTGAAATGGCGCGCTTCAGTAAAATCACTTGCACCACATTTCGGACATTTCACCTTGCTACGGATGATATCGGTCATTTGCGGCAAGCTCATCCCATCTGCATCAAGCTTAAGGGCATTTTCAATCAGATGATCTGCGCGGAAACGCCCTTTACAGGACTTGCAATCAATCAGAGCATCATTAAATCCTTCAACGTGACCTGATGCTGCCCAAACTTTGGGATGAAGGAGAATAGGGCCATCAAGACCTACCATGTCCCGTCTTTCGTGGACAAACATCTTCCACCAAAGATCTTTGATATTCTTCTTTAATTCAGCACCATAGGGGCCAAAAGAATAGGTATTGGCAAAGCCACCATAGATCTCAGAGCCTGGATAGACAAATCCGCGACGTTTACAAAGTGCAACAATAGGTTTTAGGCGATCTTGGATCGTGCTCATGACAGCACAGTATACTTCTTGAGGGAATTGCAAAACTAGCAAAAAATCAATATTTGGGTTGTTTTTGCGACCAGCGTTTGAGCCAAGCGTCGATAGAAACTCGGCCAGGACCAAAGATAAAAATGATCAGTGAAGTTACAAGAAATGGATAGGGATCCTGTCGGATAAGGATGTTTGGTTCTAATAGTAAGTGCCATCCACTCAATGATTCTGGATGGGCAAAAAATAGGGCTGAAATCATAATGATGATGACAGGAATCGCTGCGAGTCTTGACATGAACCCTAGAAATAGACAAAGGCCTCCAACTGTTTCAAAAAAAGCAACAATATAAAGGATGAATCCCGGGTGTTGGAATTCCAAATGATTAAAAAAATGAATGACCGTTTCTGAATGTGTAAATTTTTGGAGTCCATGAAGAAATAGTTGATGTCCCCATACAAAGCGCAGGTATAAGAGATAGGTACTTTGAAGGTTACTTCCTATCTTAACGATGGTCCCGTAGATTCTATCTGCGATGCGTAAAAACTTATTTTCAAAGACTAACATATTCAAATATTATTTTTACAAAAAATGGGTTTTAAAACAAGACCAGAGATGCTATACTCATTTACTATGAAAGAATTTTGTTCGCTAACGCTTTTTGAATGCCAGGATTGGATGGCTCAAAATAGAGAAAAACCATTTCGAGCGAGCCAAATATTTGATTGGATCTATGCCAAAGGGGCGCAATCTTTTGATGCGATGACGAATTTAGGCAAACCCTTACGTCAAAAATTAAGTGAAGAATTTGCTTTTCCGGTTCTTAAATGCATTCGAACGCAACATTCTGAAGATGGTGAGACGATCAAATTTCTTTGGGAACTTCAAGATTTGCGTAAAGTTGAATCTGTACTCATCATGTCAGGAGATCGACGCACTGTCTGTCTTTCCATTCAAGTTGGGTGTCCGGCACGATGTGCTTTTTGTGCTTCTGGAAAAGAGGGTCTAAAAAGAAATTTAAGTGTTGCGGAAGTAGTGGAACAGGCGTTGCATATCGATCGCTTTTTAAAAGAAAAAGGGGAGAGAGTCTCTCATATTGTCTTTATGGGGATGGGCGAGCCTATGGAAAATTATGAGACACTCGTCTCTGCGATTGAACTGTTAAATTCTCCAGATGCATTGAATATTTCTCAGAGGCGAATTACAGTTTCTACTGTTGGCGTTGTTGAAGGCATTCGAAAATTGGGTCTTGAACAATTCAAAGTGAATCTCGTCCTCTCACTTCATGCGCCAAATCAACATATTCGAAAAAAAATCATTCCCTATTCCAGAAAGTATCCGTTGGAAGAAATTTTGATTGCAATGGATGAGTATGCCCATCTTACGAAAAGGGATATTACCTACGAATACACGCTGCTCGATGGAATTAACGATAAACAAGAGCATGCGGAAGAATTGGCTGCTCTTCTTCGAGGCAAACAGTGTACGGTGAATTTGATTCCCTATAATCCTGTCGATGGTTTACATTTAAAAAGGCCAGAAAAAGATGCAATCGAAACATTCCGCTCGATTTTAGTCGAAGCTGGAATCAATACGACATGGCGATATACGAAAGGGAAAGATATTGCCGCTGCGTGTGGTCAACTTGCATTACAAAAATAAGATGATGAATATTGCCCATTTTTTTACCCTTCTTCGTATCTTTATCAGCCCTATTTTCCCCGTCCTTTATTTCCAATACGAATGGCTGGGCATCCCATTTGCCTTTGTCCCTTATATTATGCTCATTATGCTTCTCATTTGTGAATGCTCAGATATTTTCGATGGATTTTTAGCAAGGCGTCACAATCTTGTGACAGATTTAGGAAAAATTTTAGACCCCATTGCAGATACCATTACCCACATTTCTCTTTTCCTCACATTCACACAAGGAATTGTGCAACTCCCTCTTGCAATCGTCTTCGTCTTCTTGTATCGCGAGCTCTTTATTGGCGGGCTTAGAACCTTGTGCGCGCTTAGAGGAATTGCTTTAGCTGCCCGTTTTAGCGGCAAGGTGAAAGCGGTCCTTCAGGCAATTGTTTGCTGTGCAATTATTTTTTTAATGATCCCCTACACAAAAGGGCTCATTTCTCTACACACATTCCAGCAGTGGTCGTTTGGATTGGCTTTGGTCGCAGCTTTTTATACAGTAGTCTCAGTTTGGGATTACGTATTTGCGAATCGAGCCCACATCAAGCAATCGATTATAACCTGAACTTCCGGTTTATATAATTTTTTTATACAGTTTTAAGTACTCAAGAGTGGGTTTATCCCAGCTAAAATCTTGCTGCATGACTCGTCTTACAAGAAATTGATATTCATCTTGTTTATTCATGAAAAATTGGATCGCCCTTTGAATGGCATGTTTTAAATCTTCTTTGGTCGCATTTTCAAAGACAAAACCATTTCTTTTTTTGCTCGGAATGGTTTCGTCTTCTAGATCAAATACAGTATCTTTTAAACCGCCTGTTTTGCGAACGATTGGGATTGTGCCATAACGCATTGCGATCAGTTGAGATAGCCCACATGGTTCAAAATTGGAAGGCATAATGAGAAAATCTAGGCAAGAATAAAATTGATGAGCGAGCGACTCATTATATTCGAAATAAAAAAAGACATTTTTATTATCAGCATATTTCATCTTTAATTGATCAAAATGATGTTGAATTTTTGGATCAGGAGATGAACCAAGGAGAAGATAGGAACCTCCATTTTGAATGGTTTGACGAAGAGCTTCTTCTAGTAATTCTGGCCCTTTTTGATGAACAAGACGTGTGATTGCGCCAATCCAGGGTCTTTTGTTGTCTCCAAGTCCAAATCTTTTCTGTAACTCGCTTAGAATCAATTGCTTATGATTTATTATTTCGATTGCTTTTTCGGTTTTTGAATAAAGAGCGGGTAGATTTTTATCGGTTGCTGGATTCCAAATGGATTGATCTATTCCATTTAAAATACCATGCAATTTATTTTTATATTGTCGAAAAGTGGCGCTTAATGGTCCACCGATTTCAGGAGTTAAGATTTCTTCGGCATAGGTTGGGGAAACGGTATTTACACAATCTGCATAGACAATACCCCCTTTTAGAAGATTGATTGCATTGGGATATTGGTCGTCATGCAGTTTTTGCAGATATTCTTGACCCTTTAGCCCAATTGCATCCAAATCCCAGCTTGCACAACGCCCTTGATAGCTTGCATTATGAATGGTCAAGAGCACGCTCGATTTCAATTGAAATAAATCTTTTGCAAGAATGGCGCTACCCGCTGTATGCCAATCATGAATGTGGAGAATATCCGGCGCCTGGTTCTTTAAGTATTCAAGAGATGCTTTTGAAAAATAGAGAAACCTTGCCACATCATCCACTTCGCCATAGATTTGAGGCCGATTAAAATAATTTTTAGGATGGAAGGCTTCTAGCAATAATAAATGGCAGTTTTCAACTTCACAAGACCACATTTTATTGGTGTAGCTTTGACCCTGTTCTGTGCACTGAAAAGTAGCCACTTCTTTAAGAGATGGCAAAGGGGGTAAAAAACCATATTTTGGGATAATGACAGAGACATCTGCCTTGAGTTTGATGAGTCCTCGAGTTAATCCGACGAGGACGTCTCCAAGGCCTCCTGCTTTCGCAAGAGGGGCAAATTCTGCTGCTAAATGAACGATTTTCATCTTTAAAAGATTATTTCAGTTAAAATATTTAGTACAACATTGTCGAGATTCTTGCAAAATATTTAAGCTGCAGCTATGATAGCTGTTTTAAATTTGCCCGCATAAACTTGATGGGGTGTCGCCAAGTGGTAAGGCAGTGGTTTTTGGTACCACCATTCGGAGGTTCGAATCCTTCCACCCCAAACGTTATGCATTTCAGGAGAGAAAGATGAGTTTAGCAGTATTCCCAAGAGAAAATGCAAGAAAAAGCGATGTAAAAAAATTGCGCCGAAATGGACAGGTTCCGGCTAATCTCTATGGGTTGGATAAAACTAATAAAAATGTGTCCGTTCAATTGGATCAACTACAGGCAATCCTTCGTCAAATTCGCCCAGGTTTACTTGCAACGACAGTGTTTGAATTGCAAGAGGGGCGAAGTTCCTTCAAAGCGGTGATTAAAGAGTTGCAATATCATAGAAGTTCTTATGCAATTATTCATGTCGATTTCGCAATTGTATCAGATGAGACGCCAGTTTCTGTGAATGTCCCTATTCAAGTCACTGGAATGGCTGATTGCCCAGGAATTAAGCTTGGTGGCTTTATGCGTCAAACTATCCGCTCTTTGAAAGTCCGTTGTTTGCCAAAGCATATTCCACAAGAACTTGCAGCAGATGTTTCTAGTTTAGAAATTGGTGGCGCTTTAAGACTTTCTGATCTCAAAATTCCGGCAAACGTTGCGCCTGTTGGTCGAATGACAGAAGTTGCAATTGTGATTGCAAAGAAAGTGTAAGGCATTGTGGAGCGCTTTCTTATAGTCGGTTTGGGGAATCCCGGTAAGACTTATGAGAATACGCGACACAATATCGGTTTTGCAATCATTGACATGTTTGCCAAAAAGCATCATCTGGAATTTCACGAAAAGGTGAAATTTAAGGGAATGATAGCCGAAGGGCGAATTGCCGATGCTGCAGTCACTCTTTTAAAACCGCTGACGTTTATGAACCTCAGTGGAGAAGCAGTGGTCAGTATCGCTCACTATTTACAGATTCTCCCGTCGAAAATTCTTGTGATTGTAGACGATGTGGATCTCCCCATGGGGCACCTCCGGCTGAAAATCAACAGCGGTGCAGGAACCCACAATGGACTAAAAAGCGTAGAAAGCGCACTCCAGTCCAATCGATATGCGCGTTTGCGCATTGGGGTAGGAGAGAAAGGGGTAAACGATTTATCCGATTTTGTGTTGAGTCGATTTACCCCTGAGGAAGAAAAAGTTCTTCCAGAAATAAAAGAAAAAGCGATTCAGACAATTGAAATTTGGCTGGATCGAGGAATAACCCGTGCGATGGATTTTGCAAACTAAGTAGTCCATGGCAAAATTTTTGTCATGGACTACTATCCATCAAACCCAAGCAAGGAAAAAAATGACTAAAGAAAGAAACGGGCTTTACGAAGGAATGTACATTCTCAGCGCTACGTTGAGCAATGAGTCTCGTAAAAAAGCTCTCGATAAAATTACTGACGGTATTTCCCAAAAAGGTGGGGAAATTAAAAAAATTCACGATCAAGGAAGACGTAAATTGTGTTACGAGATCAAAGGGAAGAAAGAGGGGCATTATTATGTCATCTATTTTACAACTCCAACACGAAGTATTACCGATCTTTGGAAAGATTATCACCTCCATGAAGATCTCCTCCGATTTATGACTGTGAAAACAGACACGGTACTCGAGAATCTTGAATTTACCCCAATCAGAATACAAGGTTAATCATGCAACAAAAAGAATACAAAAAAGCAGCCCCATCATCTTACTCTAGCTATAATCAAAGTGCAATGGGAGGGGAAAATTCACCTTTCTCTAAGAAGAAAAAAGCATGTCCTTTCACGAGTGCGAAAGTCAAAAAAATTGATTATAAAGATCTTGAGACATTGAAACAATTTGTGACAGAGCGGGGTAAAATTGTACCTCGTCGCATCACAGGCGTTTCTTGCTACCATCAGAAAGTATTGAGAAAAGCAATTAAACAAGCACGTTTTATGGCATTGCTTCCATTTGTCGGCGAAGAATAAGGAGAGATGATGAAACAACAATTGTTATTATTGAATGACGTAGACTCTCTCGGCCGCAAAGGTGAGATTGTAACAGCAAAAGCGGGCTATATCCGTAATTTTCTCCTTCCAAGAGGACTTGCTTGTTTAGCAAGCCCGCATACACTTCGCAAACAAGAAACTTTACGAAAAGAGCGTGAACAACAAGCGATTGTTGACCGTAAAGAATCTGAAGCCCTTGCAAAACAACTTGAAGGTGTTGTTTTAGAAACCAAGGTAAAAGTGGATCCAGAAGGGCATATGTATGGATCTGTTACGCCAAACGATATAGCACGTCTTTTCCAAGAACAAGGATTGGCAATTGATCGAAAATACATTCAGATTACACGTCCTATTAAAGAAACTGGCCAACACAAGATTCCTTTAAAGCTCAAAGAAGGGGTCCTTGTTACATGCCAATTGTCAATCATTCCGGAAGGACTGGTCGTGACAGGAACAGAAGCAGTCACAGCACCCGTTGTCGAACAAGAGACGCCTGCTGAATAAAAGACAAGCAGGATAAATATTTTTTATCCTGCCCTCATGCCTGTCTTTTTTTTTGCACATCCGTTACTATCGTATTCATGAATCGCATTGTGATTACAGGCGCGGCCGGAATGATTGGTTCTGGTGTTGTGCGTCATTTAAACGATTTAGGCAATTCCTCACTCATTCTTGTCGATGATTTAGGCAATGGACAAAAGTGGAAAAATCTTCTCGGGAAAAGCTTCATCGATCTGATACGGCCTTCTCAATTGTTCGATTATTTAGCTGGTAGAGAACAGGAAATTAGCGCATTCATCCATTTAGGTGCCTGTTCCGACACAACGGAAACAAACGCCGATTTTCTACTTGAGAATAACTTTCGCTTCACGGTTCGATTAGCTGAAATTGCACTTTCGTGGAATAAGCAATTCATTTATGCATCATCTGCTGCCACATATGGCGATGGGAGCCTTGGATTTGATGATGATGAGGCTGGGCTTGAAGAATTGCGACCTTTAAACGCGTATGGTTTCTCAAAACATCTCATTGATCTTTGGATGAAAAAAGAGGGGGTGTTGAAGAACGTTGTTGGTTTAAAGTATTTCAATGTGTTTGGTCCCAATGAATATCACAAAGAGCACATGGCCTCTTTTATTGCAAAGACATTTGCCAAAACCAAGAGGGATGGAACCGTAGCTCTCTTTAAATCCAATGATTTAGCCCGTTTTGCAGATGGGGGGCAGTCTCGCGATTTTATCTATCTCAAAGATGCTGTGAAGATGACCTGTCTATTTTTAGGAAAAAAAGTGGGAGGGATTTACAATATAGGTCTTGGGAAAGCCACCACTTGGAATGAGATTGCGCAATATTTATTCGATGCATTACAAAAACAAACGCGCATCACCTATATCGAGATGCCGGAAGAGATCCGTTATCAGTATCAAAATTACACATGCGCCTCTATGAATAAATTCAATGCCCTTTTCTCAAGTGAGAGAACGCCAATTCGAGATGCGGTGCATGAATATGTAAATGGGTATTTGTTGAGTTGCGCAAGATGGTAAATTTTCAACCTTTTAAAGTTGCTGTTTTAGGAGATTTTTTGCTCGACAGCTATACAACCGGAAAGGTCCGGAGAATTTCCCCTGAAGCACCTGTCCCGATCATGGAGGTCATCCGATATGAAGAGAGGCCGGGAGGAGCGGGGAATGTCGCTTTAAATTTGCAAGCGCTTGGGGGAGAGGTTTTTTGCGTCGGTCGGATTGGCGATGACACAAATGGAGCGCAACTGAAAAAATTGCTCTCTTCTATGAATCTCGATTCTTTGCTAATTGAAGAGGGGTATGCAACGCCTGTTAAAAATCGTCTGATTGCAGATGCTCAGCAGCTCATGCGTATAGATACAGAAGCCATTACGCCACTGCAATCTGCCTTAGAAGAGGGATTCCTTGAGCGTTTAAAAACGCTCATTCCTTTAATGGATGTTGTCGCAATTTCTGATTACGGAAAAGGGTTTTTAAGTAATCAATTTTTACATGTTGCCATTACAATTGCAAAACAGGCAAATATTCCGGTGATTGTCGATCCAAAAGGGACAGATTTCACCAAATATGCAGGCGCAAGCATATTAAAGCCCAATCTTATCGAGGCTTACGCAGCTGTTAAAAAGCCAATCTCTGCATCGCTTGATGAAGTTGCAAATTTGATCTTTTCACAAAGTTCTGTCGAACGTCTTCTCATCACTCGATCAGAAGCTGGCATGAGCCTTTTCTTGAAGGATGGAGCGCGTGAAGATTTCCCCGTTGTTACAAAAGAGGTCAAAGACGTAACAGGAGCTGGAGATACCGTCCTTGCCGTCCTTGCATTAAGTCTTGCCAACAAAATAGATCTTGCAGAGGCAGTCCGCCTTGCAAACATTGCAGCAGGGATTGCAATCGAAAGGATTGGATGTGTGCAAGTGACATTGACCGAAATCATGACACGCATTTTGAAAAATCAGACCAAAGTGTTTGATTTGCAACACAGTTTTGCCCTCTCTCAATCGCTGAGAGAGAAAAATTATTCTTTATTTGTTGTATCCAAAGATCAACCATTGACCATGCATTTTTTCAATAAAATTCGGACCTCTCAAAATGTAAATATTGCCTATGTCCAAGATGTTGAAATCAGCGAAGAATTTGTACAGTTTCTTGCCTCATTTAAGGAAATTGGAACGATCATCTGCCAAAAAGAAATTCTTAAAAAGCTTTATGAAAACAAACCCCCACAAGAGATCTATTTTTGGGACAACGATCGTTTTGCTGAAATTGAACGGGCTAAAAATATTCTCCAACAATTGCTCAATAGCCTCTGATAGGGGAGGTTGTGTTCTCTCTATGGTTGCTTAAATAATAATTATTATTATCTGGACTTTGTACAATTTCATGACTTCCTCGCTGGCCGACCCGCGCGATCTGGCGGAGCATTGCGGCGTACCGGCCATCGCCGCGCGCCAGA
>DAIDIM010000164.1 GCA_027459365.1 Chlamydiota bacterium | reverse complement strand
TTTTTGTAATGATAATCAGAATGTGGACTCAGAGGAATTTCTTAAACAAATTGAAGACACTCTCTCTGAGGGATGAAGAGCATGCGACCCAGATGGATGGACAATCTGAAGCCGAATATGCTTTAAAAACGGGTGTCAATTCATGGGGATAAAAAATGAATATTAATAATAATTGTACCCACGCAGACCAAGCGATTCATTCATGTTTTGAATTAAGAGAAGTTCTTAAGCAAAAAATGAAGGAATTCAGGACAGCATCTGAAGTGTTGCTTCAAGCATTGCCAGATATAAAGTTGGCTAAGCTGAGAGAGAGTAAGGTGAACTTAATCCTCAAGAAATATTTTATTTGGTATCAGGAACAGCAGAATGATGAAATCCCTGGCGAAACAGAGGAGCAACATATACAGCGGATGCAAGTATTGAACGAATTTCATTGCAATATTTGTGGATGGACAAAGGATCTACAGTTGCGATTTAATCGACAGAAAGATGAATTCAAGAGAAATTTAATTGAATCACAATTGAGAAAGAAGATTAAGCGAATAGAGAACGCATTTGAGACAGCGCGTGAAGCATTGCATCAAGCGTGGCCAGATTTATATTTAGTTCAGTATAGAATTGAAGAACTGAACACAATAATGAGGGAATATAATATCTGGTCAATGGAACAGCGGAATCGCACAGTGCCTGGAGAAACACAAGAGCAACAAATACAGCGGATGCAAATATTGGACACGTTTTATCGCAAAATAAGTGGAATGGTTCAGGAGGAAGGGTCGAAAATTAACCAGAAGATCGATGAATACAAGAGAAAAAAGATTGAATTAGCCGAACGTAAACAACAGTACATCAATGAATGGTTATCAGATTTGCCACCCAAATTCATGGATTCTTAAGAGAATGGGAAAAAGCTCATTCGATGTTCTGGGCTTGGTCCCCATTTTTCTATAGCCTTTAAGTGTTGTTCGGTAGAATAGCCTTTATGTTTCTCAAAACCATACTGAGGCCATTGAATACTGAGCTCAGTCATGTGACGATCGCGCAATACTTTTGCAATGATCGATGCGGCAGCAATGGAAATCGATAAACAATCTCCATCCACAAGTGCCTGATGTGGAATTGCAAATTTAGGTGCTTTATTCCCATCGATTAATAGATAGTCTGGTGCTTGAGGAAGTGCATTCACTGCTCGTTGCATGGCAAGCATTGTTGCATGGAAAATGTTGATTTCATCAATTTCTTCGCGCGTTGCAATTCCAAGACCATAGAATACCCCTTCTGTTTTCATTAACTTTTTGAAAAGAGATTCTTTTTTGTCAGAGGTTAACTGTTTACTGTCATTCATTCCTCTGAAAACGACATTGCGTGGCAAGATACAGGCGGCTGCAAAAACAGGACCGGCAAGAGGACCGCGACCTGCTTCATCAACTCCTGCAATTTTTTGGTATCCATGATCTGTTAATTGATTTTCATGGATAGACATTTTAGCAAGTCGACTTCGCGGTTTTTTGAGCATTGGAGCATCATACCAATTCCAAGAAATAAATTCATATTTAACTGTGTCGGCTTGGCAACAAATTTTTGGTCTTCACTCGCGCCTTGTCGTTCGACAATGGTCGCTCGCTCTAGACTCAAAAATTTGTGCCGTCTCCTTGTTAAATTAAAAATTTGTTTCTTGGAATTGGTATTACTCCTTTGCCTAAAAATAAAAAACTGAATTTTGAGCTTATGACTTGGAATGAATGATGATGCCAACACGGTCGATATGAGATTTTAATTCTAAATTATCAATAGAATTATAATTGAGAATATCAAAATAATAAGGTAGGAATGTTTCTTGATTTAATTTATAGGAGACTTTCGAAACAATTGGATCAAGGTTTTTTCCTTTTAATGCTATATCTACGTCTGAACCTCTCCGCTCTCGACCCATTGCTCGAGAACCAAATAATAAAGCTTCGTCTATTTCTGGAAATTGATGAAGAATTGAAAGTATCGTTTCTAACTCTTGCTGTTCCAATCCATATTGTTTCATACTTCTTTCTTTAAATATAAATAGATTTGGTGAAGGCAGGGAAAGTATTGGTCTTTGATAATATGAAGGGCTTTTACAGCCTGATCTTGATTATAAGTATGAGAAAGTTCATTCCTTTTTTCTAACATTTTAAGCCAGGTGGCTCCATCTTCGATGATTTCTAATTGAAATGCTTCTTTAATGACGTCCCTGGGAAATAAAGCATTGATCCCTTTTTGCAAAAGGTAATCTTTCAATGTTTTCCATGCGAGTTCGAAGGAAAACTCAAATGCTTGTACAACGCCTGCTTCTTCGAGCTGAGTCCATTTTTTTTGGAGACATGCGTTTTGAAGAAAAAGGAGGGCTTTTTCAAAATTTGTAAAGCGTTGTTTCCAACGTATGTCTTGTTCCATAAAGTTCATGATAAAAGCGTAGAGACTATTTTGCAACAAGCCAAAGGAGGCCAAAGGCGAGGGCCATTTTTGCTCCGATTGCGAGGATCACTTTGTGGAAATGGCGATCTAGGAATGCTTTTACTTTATCTCCCCAAATCATCATCGCTCCGCCAATGAGAGAGAAGCGGAGGAGACGTGCGACAAAAAAATAACTCATAAAGGGAACGATTCCGAGATGAAAGACTCCAGCGGATAGAGTGAGCACTTTAAGGGGGAAGGGGAGAAGGGCGCCAAAGAAAACAGCCCAACTTTCATAATGTTGGAATTGGAGTGAAAACTTGTCAAAAGTGATTTCTGAGATCAGATTGGGTACAATATAGGGACCCGCTAGATCCCATAGAAAGTGGCCAATTAAATAACCCATGAGACCGCTCAAAGTGGAGGCCAAAACAGTGAGTGTAATGTATAAAGGAATTTTTTTCCGATTCTGCAAGCAGAAAAACATGAGCACTGCGTCAAGAGGGAGGAAGAGGGCAATTTCTAAAAAAAAGAGTAGGCTAATCCAAAATGGGGAACGACGCGATTCCGCTTTGGTGATGGCCCAATTATAAAGTTTAGTTGTCTGTGCTTTCAATGCATCCTCAGGCTCATTGTACCCCTTTTTGAATGTTTAGTAAATCTTTTTGATTAAGTCTGTTGCTTTTTGAGCAATTGCATGTTGCACAGAAGGTACATACCAGTATGTCGCTCCAATGCCTGCAGCTGCGATTGTGAAAGCCGTTTTGGGATAATTACAGCATGCATCTTTGATTGCTTTAAGGCCATTTAACCCAATATTTGCTGTCCTTGTAACCAAAGATTTTGTCCCTTCAAGAATGTCTGAAACAAATTGAGCGGCTTCCTGAGAAACAAGTGTTGAAAGAGTTGCACTACCCACTAAAGTTGCAGCTGATATATAGGGATGGGCTTGAACCGATTGGACCCCTTGCATCAAGAGTTTTGGCGCATTTTCTACAAAATATTGTGGAAGAACGTTATCAGAAAATGTTTTTAGAGCAACCCCTATAGCCGTTCCAATAAGTAAGCTTCTTGTAATCGAAGGGAGTCTAAACACATATTTTAATCCTGTTCCTTGAATAATATCTTCCTTAATGCCTACAGGTATTCTTGCCTGGTCATCAGGTGTTAGGCCGCTGAGAATAAATTTTGCAAGAAAGGCAGCTTTTGATTTCTCAATTGTTAAAGTGTATTGAGGGCCATAATTTGGATCTACTGTAGTTGTCATAACTACATCAGTAGGATCTAAATTAATTGTTATAGTATCAATTGACATAGTAATTCTCCATTTTATCGGGATAATTATGAGTCTAATTTGATTTAATTTCAATATATAAAAAAAGGCTCAAAGAGAGTCTTTGAGCCTTCGTAAGAGATTAAGAGAGAAGGGCTTAGTAATCCATTTCTGAATGGCCGGCAGCAGCGGCTGCTGGTTTTTCTTGCTCTTCTTCTGTGATGATCGCTTCTGTTGTGAGGAGAAGCCCTGCAATCGATGATGCGAATTGGATTGCGCAGCGAACCACTTTCGTTGGGTCGACAATCCCTTTTTCGATCATGTTGACAAATGCATCTTCACGTGCATCATATCCTTCGAGTGTACTCATTGAGCTCACTTTTTGGACGATGATAGAGCCCTCTTTTCCTGCGTTCTCCGCGATTTGTCTGAGCGGATAGCTAAGTGCGCGGGCAAGAATTTCTGCTCCAATCTTGATGTCGCCTTTAAGTGTGGCAATGAGTTTATTCAGACTTGGAAGACATCGAATCAGCGCAGTACCGCCGCCAGGAACAATTCCTTCTTCAACCGCTGCTTTTGTCGCCTCTTTCGCATCGTCTACGCGGTCTTTTTTCTCTTTCATTTCAACTTCTGTCGCAGCACCCACTCGGATTACACCAACACCACCAGAGAGTTTTGCAAGACGCTCTTGGAGTTTTTCTTTATCGTAATCAGAGG
>DAIDIM010000158.1 GCA_027459365.1 Chlamydiota bacterium | reverse complement strand
AGGCCTCCTGTAAAAAGACCAAGTGTGATGATACCCATACTTTTTTGGGCATCATTTAAACCATGAGAAAGAGCAATGAAGCAGGACGAGCCAATTTGAAGATGGCGAAAGATTTTTTTATCATGTGCTGATGGATTCTTGCTCAAGTAGTAATAGAGGATTTTCATGACAAAATATCCAATGGAAAACCCAATCAGAGGAGAGAGAATCATGGGAATGAGAACCTTGAAGAGAACCCCTTTCCAAAGAATGATCGATAAATCTTTGGAGACCCAAGATGCTCCAAGAAGACCGCCAATGAGTGCATAAGAGGAACTTGTTGGTACTTCGTAGTACCACGTAATGAGATTCCACGCAATAGCGCCAAGTAAAGCGCTTAACACAACGGTTTGCGTTGCAGCTGTTGGGTTAACAAGACCTGAAGCAATTGTTTGTGCAACACCACTAATCTGGGTTGCCCCAATAAAATTGAGTATGGCAGCAATAATGATTGCTGTTAATGGTCTCAACGCTTTTGTTGCAATGACAGTGGAAACGACATTCGCCACATCATGGAATCCGTTGGTATAATCGAAGATTAGACCAAAAATTACGATAAGAATTACGATTTCCATAATGATACTGTAGAGTAGTTTTGTAGAATAAGACTTTTTTTGCCTGTCTTATCCTGAAAACGTATATAAGTTATCTCGACTTATGTCATTTTTTGATGGCATCTCCGGTGAGAGCGTCCGCGCTTTTATTATTTTTTTACTCGTCAATAGGGACGTTGCTGCTATTAACTCGCAAAAAAATAATAAAATCATCGGCGCCTCCCTCGGATCTGCCTTTCAAAAAATGACATAAGTCGAGGTTATATATACTTTTAATTTTACAAGTAGCATCATTACTCGCTTTTGTCAAGACTCTATACTTTCAAAGGATCACCGAAAAGAGTAAGTAAGTCCAAATATTGTATATTCAATCATAACCGATCTCACGGGCGAGAAGAAAGCAGAACTAGCTAAGCGTGTCAATGAGTCGCTTTTACCAAGGTTCGTATTATAAAAAAGGTGTGATATACAGCTTTTAATTTAATATATAGACGATCGGTCAAAAAATCCGAATACAAATGACCTGATATTTTCATGAATATTAGGTCATCTGTCTGACCTGCGAGATTCTCTGTAAATCAAATCTGCTAAATCCCTATTGTCATGGAGTACACTTCTTACGGCCATGATGTCTTTGTAACTGCTGTTCAATATTGCTATAGCAACTTTTTCTTCTCAATGAGAGAGTCTGTGATCAGTTGACCCATTTAGTTTTGTCGATAATTATTTCCTGAGTTTGGTATAAAATACACCTGTCTATTTATTAGGAGTAGGACATGTTGAAATTTTTATTTTTGTTATTGGCAATTTTTTCTATTAATGCACAAACAATGGAGTCACCTGTGAAAAATACAATCGTAGTTCTCGAAACAAATTTGGGAAATATCGAGATCACTTTGAAAAATGATATTGCACCGAAAACGTGTGAAAATTTTATCGGTTTAATCAATAAGCACTATTATGATGGTCAGATTTTTCATCGAATTATTAAGAACTTTATGATTCAAGGAGGAGATCCTTCTGGTACTGGAACTGGGGGAGAATCGATTTGGGGAAAATCATTTGGTGATGAGTTTTCGCCGAGTGTTAAATTTGATAAGCCGGGTCTGCTTGCAATGGCTAATCGTGGACCCAATACAAATGGAAGTCAGTTTTTTATTACAACTGCATCAACACCATGGCTCAATAATAAACATACAATTTTTGGCGAAGTAACTTCAGGATACGATATTGTCAAGAAAATGGAATCTGTTGTGACCGGTTTCAATGATAAACCACTGGAACCTGTCCAAATTAAGAAAGCGTATATAAAACAATAAAACGTAAATGTTCCCTCTTTCGAAAAGAAAGAGGGACAATGCTTATTTGCCAGAAATAAGTTTGCTTATTGCACCTGGAATCGTAGCGAGTTGAGCGCGATTCGCATAAGCTACATAAGATGCGCCTGCTAGACCGATAACTCCGAGAGCAATATTTGCACATTTCTTATTGTCGGAATAGGTAGAAACTGTGAAGTTCCATCCTTTCTTAAGGGCAGCACCTGTTGCGCTTGCAGCTGAAGAGAGGCTTTCCATAGCAGTATTAAAACATGCAGTAATTGTAGAAAACATAGATGATGTTGCTGAAGAAAACGCAGAACTTACGTTTGAGCAGAAAGATCCTATGGTTGATGTTACGTCAGAGATGACAGACATATTTCATTCCTCTTGTTTAGGGTTATTTAAAAGTGATATTAAGACTACGTGATTCTGCACGATTTTGTCAAATGATTCCGTTCATTTTCGTTATTCCTTGACGAAATTTTTTTAAACCACAAGAATAGTCATTTTGAGTATTAACCTCAGTTTTGGGTTCGTTTTCTTCGAAGGTCATAGAGATTTTTGGTAAATTTTCGCAACGTATGGCGAAAATAAATATCGAAAAGTTATATTTTTGAGCGAAAAGAAGCAAAAATTTGCGAAGAGATCTATGAGATTCGAGCGGAATGAACTCGAAACTGAGGTTAGAAGAGTAAAAATGGGACAAATCGATTGGCTAGTCATTGTAGTTGCAACGCTTTTGAATATGTTTATTGGATTTGTATGGTATTCAAAGTTTTTATTCGGTCCACTTTGGATGAAACTCACAAAACATACTGAAAAAGATCTGCGTCATGGTATAAAAGCAGTTGCTTTGGGTCTTGTTAATTCTTTGATCATCGCATTTTTTTTATTTATTTTTGAAAATGCTTTACAGGTTCCTAATGTGACCGATGGAATGATTGTCGGTGTTTTATTTTGGCTAGGGTTTGTTGCGACAAGACAATTGGCCCCTTTTATTTGGTACAAAAAACCTTTTCAAATCTTTCTCATCGACACGGGATTCAAATTGTTATCGTTTCTTGTCATAGGCGGACTTATTGGCGCATGACATGTTAGTAAAAAAGCTTCTCATCATCACCTCTTCTGCAGGCGGTGGTCTTCTTCAAGCAGCTATTGCCCAAGAACAAGAGGCATTAGCAAAGGACCCCCATGTTCAAACTATGCAGCGCGATGTATTGAAAGATTGGGTATGGAAATGGCTTGGAAAGTTCTCCATCGAATCTTGGAATCGGGCGCAAAAAAGGGGAGATGTTTTTTCACAAAAATTCTTAGCAAGTTCTCAATTCTTGTTTGATTTCATCATCTGGCCGAGCTCGTTTTTTCACACGTTATCCATTTTGTTTAAAGAAGATATTGACCGAGTGATCGATACGCAGCCATCGTCAACTTCTGCGGTTTTGAAGGCCATTCGCTTATTCAATTGGCGAAGATCTAAAAAAGTGGTTTTAGAAAAATTGATTGTCGATTTACCTACACGAAAAGCGACCCATTTTTTCCGGCCGATCAAAGCACTATCAAAAACCGATAAAAAATTTCTCAAGCTCAGGACCATTGCACCTCTTCTAGAAGAGGGGGAAACGGCAGAAGAATTTTGGCAAGACTCTTGCGGTCTTTCAGAATTAGACGTTCATTATGAAGATGTGAATGTACGCCTTCCATTCAAAATTTTAAAAGGTAAAGCGCGTCCACAGGAACCCATAACAATCGGTTTTAATGTTAAAAGTGAAGAGGAGCTCCTTTTAATGCGCAATGCATATACTCGAGGGAGTATTTCAGCATCTGTAAAAAACCATGAGGTAGTATTTGACATTCCGCGGGATGTAAACGTTGTGACAATTCTTTTAGGTTCGCAGCCTGCAAGGTCAGCTACGCTCAATTATGTGAAACACTTTGTCGAAGTTGCTAAAGCGATAAAAAAGCCCCTTTATCTGTTTGTTTTCTGTGCAAATCATGTGGAAAAAAGCCTATTTTTGATGGTTTCTCAATTGACTCAATCCATTTCTGATTATCCTCCTCTACTTACAATCATCCCTTTCTCCTTTCAAAATGATCAGGTGATTGCACCCCTTTTTCATCGCAGTGAAATCACGATTTCTCGCTCAGGCGGAGGAACTGCAATGGAGCTAATGGCTGTAAGCACGGGAGAAATATGGATACACTCAGAGACTAAAAACCTCGGGACGAATCCTACTTTAAAAGAGCTATTATCGGGGATTCCCGTTTGGGAATCAGAGAGCGCTTTATATTTATTAAAGCTTAAAGGAGCCAAGATTGTGACTCCTAATACATTCATGCCTGAGGCAATCCGTTTATTGAGCAATCAATAAGCGAACCATTCCTTCCCAGTCACGAGATTGAAAAAAGCCATCAAGTTGTTCGCGCGATGTACTCACTTCTGCACAAAAATCATTGACATATTGGTCGAGCTTCCCCTTATCCGACTCTCTTGTAAGAGAAGGGCCGATTCCGTCCATAAACCCATTTCGCTTAAAATAGTCTTCAAAAACTTGGGCAAGACAAACTTTTAAGTGTGGGTTAACGATGATCGTAGAAAGAAACTTCAAAGGATGAACGTGATTGATTTGCGCGCCAAGACCCTGGAGATGATTTTTCTTAAGCAGCAATGATATTTTGTTATTTTCAGCCATCGTCGTGATGATTTCGTAAATATTTGCCTGATCCATTTCTGTACAGACCAACTCTTGATATGATTCTACTTTGTTTTCTACAGGAAATTTTATGAGAGAGGCGATCAAAGATGCGATAGGTGAAGGAGCATAGTTTGCATGATAGTGATAGGGGACATCGTACATAAAAACCTCATTTTGCTAGAAAATTTATTGTAGGCATTTCAAGTTTTTAGAACAAGGTTTGTTGCATCTTTGCTGTTCGAGAAAAAAGGGGTTGTGAGAAAAACCTGTCCCATCGTTTTTAGAATCTCTTTCAGTTGGTTTTGCCTTTTTTCATCGAGCATCATTTCATAATCATCAATTGCAAACACAGGAGGACATTGCATTTTTTGAAAGAGATGTTGCCATTGGCTTAAACGTAGCGCCATTACCGCGGTTTTTTTTTGTCCTTCGCTTGCAAAATTGATTGCTGATTTTTGGTTGACTGAAATCGCAAAATCATCGCGATGAGGTCCGTGCATTGTGATGCCTATCTCCAGCTCTTTAGCGCGCATTTTTTTTAAATGTTGCTCATATTCTAAGGCACGAGGTGGATAGCTCGATTTGAAATCGATGGCAATCTGTTCATTGGCACTGAGGTTCTGCTGAAGTAGAGGCTCTTTTAATTGATCGAGAAACGTGGTTCTTGCTTGAAAAAGATATTGGGCGGCTTGCGCCATTTCTGCCTCAAAGCAGAAAATCGTCTCTAAATTTTTGGCCTTTAAAAGACAATTGCGCTGTTTGCAGGCTCGCCAAAATCTTGCCCAATAATGTACATACATTGGATCGCTTTGAGCAAGATGAAGATTGAGGAAGCGACGACGGGTCGCAGGGGAATCGGTGATCAAATCCATGTCGCTTGGGACTGAAAAGATGGAGGGGAAAGTACCCAAAAGAGGTATAAAGGAGGAAAATTCAGTTGCGTTCAGAGCCAATTTTTTTTCTTTTCCATCAAACGACATTTTGATTGTCTGCTCTGTATTTGCATGAACAAAGATAGCTTCAAGGTAGAAGAATTTTTTCCCTTCTTGAATCAATTCAGATAGGTGCTGCGTCCGAAAAGATCTACCGGTCGAAAGGAGCGAAATGGCTTCGAGAAGATTTGTTTTCCCTTTCGCGTTATCGCCGCTGATGACATTGATATGCGAGCCAAATTCGAATTCTCTATTCTCGTGGTTGCGAAAATGGTGTAAATAGAGTTTTTTAAGATACAGTTGCACTTTCTTTATCGTGCGTTAGTTCATTGAGCCTCATCGGCATAATCACAAACAGAGCGTAACTTGAGTCTGTAACAAGGCCGGGATTATGAGAATCGATCAGTCCAAAGAGTACAGTCTCATCTTTGCTGTGGCGTAAGATATCGATTAAAAAATGGGGATTAAAGGCAATATCGAGCCTTTCGCCTGCAAAATCGACCGGCATGCTCACTCTCCCCTCTCCAACTTCTGCACTCATTACAGAGAGGTGTAGTTGACCTGTTTCAAAGCTAAATCGAACAGAGTTGCTGGTTTCCGATGTGAAAAGCGAAACTTGTCGTAATAAAGACATCAGCTCATCGCGATGGATTAAAAACTGCATATTTAGCTTTGTTGGGATCACTTTCTCGACATCCGGATATTGTCCAGCGAGTAATTTTGCGGTGAATGTTGTCGAAGCGCTCTCAATTGAGATTTTATCCTGCGATACAAGGACGTGTACAGGATTATTGCTATCATCTAAAAGCTTACAAATCTCATCTACAGCTTTCAGAGAGAGCACATACTGTCCATGGGTCATTGGTTCGCAAGTAACTCCAGTTGAGATCTTTGCAAGTTTTTTGCCATCAGTTCCAATAAACGTTGCCTTTTGCCCAAGGATTTGTAGCTGAACTCCATTGAGCGTATAGCGACTATCTTCACGAGCCGCGCAAAATGCAGTTCGTGTAAGCATGTCTTTCAGAGTGATGCTTGTAATGGAGAAGCCAGCTGCGCCACTCAAATCCGGAAGATGTGGAAAATCTGCTCTATTCATTCCATGGATTTTGAATACAGAGGTCCCCGTTGTAATTTCGGCGCAATTGTTTGACGTCGCACTGATTTTAATTTGCTGTGCCGTAAGTTCTCTAACGAGTTGAAAAAATTTTCTCGCAGGCAGGGCAATTGAACCTTCTTCAATAATCGTTGCAGGAGTTGAGCAGCGCATTGTTACAGAAAGATCGGTTGCGCTCACAATCAGGTTTCCATCGATTGCTTCGAGTAATACATGGCCTAGGATCGGTGAGGATGGACGTGCCGGAACGATACTTTGGATTTTCCCAATCACATTCACCAATTCTACTTTTGTAAGGACAACTTTCATCGATTTTTGCTCCGCTTAAACTTCACTGATATAACACATTTAATGTTTGGATTCAAGTATACCATTTACTCGAGACTTTCTCTATGAGCCATTCTCGGTGTGAATTCTTCGAGGAGATTTGGGATATTTTCGAACGAGTTTACCCCATT
>DAIDIM010000033.1 GCA_027459365.1 Chlamydiota bacterium | reverse complement strand
ATATAGCCGGCATATTTGATCGCCGTTTCAATCTGCGTATTGATATCGATTCCAAAATCTTTCACTTCTGAAAAATTCTCCATGGCACTTGCATATGTCCAGTCAGGGCGAGAAAGGATTTGATAAATCGATGAGCCATTTTGATAAATTTTAGAAAGGCGTGCAATTTCCTGATCAATTGTCTCTTGTTTTTTCACAACGCGATCGTACTGCTCTTGTGTAATTGTCCCCCATTCATAGGCCTTAAAACGTAATCGAAGGTCGGCATTATCTTGCCGTAATAAAAGTCGATGCTCAGCTCGACTCGTAAACATCCGATATGGCTCTGTTAGATCAAAACGGATGAGATCATCGATCATCACACCGAGATAGGCTTCACTTCTTTTAAGAATAAAAGGAGGTTTACCTAAACTTAGCGCTGCCGCATTGATCCCAGCAATGATCCCTTGACCTGCAGCCTCTTCATATCCGGTCGTTCCATTCACCTGTCCTGCCAAAAACAATCCCGATACGAGCTTTGTTTCCAAAGTTTGGTAGATTTGATCGCTCATCACATAGTCGTATTCAATTGCATACGCAGGACGCATCACTTCGGCATTCTCAAGTCCCACAACTGTCTGAATCATCGCAAGTTGTACATCAAAAGGGAGAGAGGAGGAGATCCCATTCACATAAATTTCTTCTGTCGTCAAACCTTCTGGCTCCAAGAAAATCTGATGACGCTCCTTATCAGCAAATCGGACCACTTTATCCTCTATCGATGGACAATACCGGGGTCCTACACCTTTGATTGTCCCCGAATACATGGGGGAACGATGTAAATTTTTTTGAATAATTGCGTGCGTCTCGGGTGTCGTATAGGTAATATGACACGATATTTGGGCAATTCTCTCCTCTGGTTCATCGTATGAAAAGCGGACCCCATCTTCCCCTGGTTGTTCCTCACATTTTGAGAAATCAATACTGCGCCGATTGATACGCGGAGGAGTGCCCGTTTTCAATCTCCCGAGTCTAAAACCCAAACTCTCTAAACAAGGCGAAAGACCTGTGACCGCCTTATCTCCTCCCCGACCACCAGAAAAGTGTGTCTCCCCAATGTGGAGAAGGCCACGCATGAATGTGCCAGAAGAGAGAATGACCGTTTTTGCTCGATATTCGATTCCCTCTTGAGTGACAACTCCTTCAATTTTTCCCTCTTTTACGATTAAAGATTCGGTTGTCCCCAGTTTAATTTCTAAATTTGCTGTTTGTTCCAGGCGAAATTTCATTTCCTGAGCATAAGCTGCTTTATCCGCTTGTGATCTCGGGGACCTAACAGATGGACCTTTCGAAGCATTGAGCATCCGGAATTGTAAGCTACGACGATCTGCAACTTTACCCATCAAACCGCCAAGGGCATCGATTTCACGAACGATATGCCCCTTCGCAGTCCCTCCAACCGAGGGATTACAACTCATTTTCCCAATTGTATCGAGATTCATTGTGAGAAGTAATGTATGCGCGCCCATGCGTGCAGCGATATGCGCAGCTTCGCAGCCTGCATGTCCTGCCCCAATGACGAGAACATCAAAAATTTTTGGATATTGCCACATTGTAAATTAGAGAGGTGTTTAACCTCTCTTTAAACTATTTTTTCTTATGACGATCGCGGCGTCTACGTTTTTTCCGCTTATGACGCGCGATTTTCGCTCGACGCTTTTTCTTTACTGAAGCCATAGACCCCGTTTATTTAAGAATGATGTCCATTCTAAAACATCTTCCTTAAAAATGTAAAGGAAGAGTTTCTTCCTCTAAAGCATGCCTATAACAAAGCCATAAAATCGAGCCTCACTATTGCGCTCGCGAGATAATTTATCAGCGATGGGGAACTTAATATTTTTTATATTTGCTAATTCATAAGTACTGATTGATGAAAAAGCAAGCGTGGCAACCATTTTTACTAGCATTGTAGTTACAGAGTCATTTTTCATTGCAGAAAAAATGAGAGCCCATGTTGAAGCCTCTAACTCTGCAGCACCAATACAATCCCAAATACTATTTTCAGAAAAATTTAATTCAACTGACATAATAATAATCTCCTTTTTAAGCGAAATTATCATATTATTGATAATTAAAATTCAACAAAAAGTGACAACAAAAAAAAATCTAGCGTAGAATCCTCATTTATAAGAAAATGGCAGAGCAAAACAATCGAAGGCTCTTTTTTACATTAAGAAAGGGACTTCCTAACTTAATGAGAAAATATGTCTGACTTTAATAGTTTTTCCTTTGATGCCCCTATTTTACGCATTCTTAAGGAGATCGGTTACGAAAAACCAACCCCCGTCCAAGCACTCGCTATCCCCAAGGTAATGAATGGCTTAGATCTTGTTGCTTGTGCCCAAACAGGTACAGGCAAAACCGGCGCTTTCCTTCTACCAGCTCTTCATACATTGTGCAAATCGCCAAGGCAAAAGACGCCTCAAATTTTGATCTTAGTACCAACTCGCGAACTTGCGATGCAAATTGCAAAAGAAGCGGAAAAGTATAGTAAGTATTTCAATCAGATTAAAACCGTTTGTATTTATGGCGGCGTTCCTTATCCTCCACAAAAAAGGGCTTTAGCAAAGCCGTATGACATTTTGATTGCCACACCTGGTCGATTGATGGATCATATGGACCGTGGGCTGATCAATCTCTCTAAAATTAAAACATTAGTTCTAGACGAAGCAGATCGTATGCTCGATATGGGCTTCTTGGAACCAGTAGAGTTTATCTCGAATGCGTGTCCAAAGAATCGGCAAACATTGCTTTTTTCAGCGACAATTGATAAAAAAATTCTTCAAGTTTCTCAAAAAATCCAGAAAAATCCAGAAGAAATTCGATTAGAGCCCGATGATATTTCTAAGAGCAACATTGATCAAAAGCTCTATTTTACAGACAATCTTGCACACAAAATGCGTCTACTTGACCATTTCTTAGAAAACAAACAAGGCCAAACGATCGTCTTTACTTCTACAAAGAGACAAGCAGATGAGATTGCCGACAATCTTCAAGAACAGGGAAAGCTCGCTGAGGCTCTACATGGAGACATGAATCAAAGACAGCGCTCCCGTGCTGTTGAAAAATTGCGCAGAAACCAAATCAATATCCTTGTCGCAACAGATGTTGCAGCACGTGGTATTGATATCCCATCTCTTGGATTTGTCATCAATGTCGATCTACCATTCAAGCCTGAAGACTATATTCATCGCATTGGCCGTACAGGCAGAGCGGGAGCAAAGGGTGATGCTGTTACATTTGCATCGCGTCAAGATCGGAGCATGGTAGAAAGAATCGAGCGTCTCATTGGTAAGCCCATAGCTGTCCACACAGTCGCAGGGATGGAACCACAGAAGCAAGAGGCGAAAGGCGGTTCTCATCGTCGTGGCAATTCACGCTTCGGAAATCGCTCTCGTCCAGGTTTTAAAAAGAGCTTTTCTAAATTCCGTGGACGCTGATGTTATAATGTGGGAGTCGAGATCAAATAATGAGCATATAGAGTGCCATCGCTCCCAATACAATATCCTCTGTCAATGTCACACTTGATAATAGAAAGGCACCTCAGACCGTTCCCATACAAGCACAGCGCAAATGAAGTCCTGCTTTTAACTCGACTTTGTACATTTTTTTGCTGGCATCTCCGGAGAGGGCGTTCGTCCTTTTGTTATTTTTTTGCTCGCCAATAGGGTCGTTGCAGCTATTGACTCGCAAAAAAATAATAAAATCATCGAACGCCTCCATCGGATCTGC
>DAIDIM010000027.1 GCA_027459365.1 Chlamydiota bacterium | reverse complement strand
GATCTAACAAAAGATCCGACTGCATGATGAGGTTTTCCTTCTAATAAATAGGATGCTGCGATTGCAGTTCCCCAGATCGTTCCAGTTCCCACAGATAAAACTGTGCTTGCTGCGGTTGCGATTGTTACTTCTGAATATTTAGTAATACTATTCATATAAATACCTTTTTTTTAAAAAACTATGACATTTTAAATTAAAAGAGGCTTATGTAGCAACCGCTTTTCGTTTTTTACTCACATGAATAATCAGTGCTGCGATATGGGGTAAGACCATGGCACTTAAAATGATGTCTGTTAAAGCCCAAACTGTTTTCGCATCTGAGATACATCCTAAGACGATGAGGGCCGATGTGCATGCATAGTAAAAATAGAGCTTTTTGTGCTGCGTTAAATATCCAAATGCCTGGCTTCCATTATACCCATTGCCGAGGATCGTCCCGAAGGCAAAAATCACTGCGCAAGAGGCAATTCCAATTAAACCTAAAGTTCCAAAATACATTTGAAAGGATGCTGCCACCATACTCATGCCAAGCGGAAGGGTGGGATTTTCCCATGTTCCTGTCATCAGAGCAACGCATCCAGAGAGAAAAGCAATTAGGCCTGCTGAATAAGTAGAGAGCATGGCAATCGTCGCTTGCGCCTCAGGATCATTTGTTTCTGCCATAGAATGGGGGATCGTTTGCGTTCCGACTCCTGCTTCGCAAGTTTGTATTCCTCTAAAAATCCCCCAACGCAAGGCGCTCATAAGGCCGCCAACGACGGCTCCGCTTGCCATTGCATAGGGTTTAAATGCCGATGTGAAAATGGTGGTCATAATTTCACCAAGGCGCGAGATATCCGATAGAAGAATGAAAAGACAAGCCCCTACATAGAGAATAAATTTTATGGGGATTAGCTTTGCTTCAATTGCCCCTACTTTTTTAATGCCACCCGCGAGGAGGAAGAAGAGGATCAGACCAATGGCAATTCCTGTGATCATTGTGGGAATTCGATAATTGCCCAAGAGGGGAGAGTCGAGGATGGCCGCTAATTGATTTGCTTGCGCGCTTGACCATGCAATCATCAAAACAAAGCAGCAGCCCGCATACCATTTTGCAGCAAGGGGTGAAAAAATCTTTTTTAAATACATCATTGGGCCGCCCAAGATCTGCCCATTGGGAAGCCTTTCACGGCTAAGAAGCGCAAGATTGACCTCTACAAAGGTCGCAGCGCTCCCAAAAAATGAGGCGAGTAAAAACCCAAGCAACGCTCCTGGGCCACCAAGGCTGATTGCAATCACCGGCCCAACAATTGTGCCGATACCGAGAGTTGTAGACATGGCTGTAAAAAGTGCTTTATAGGGCTTGATTGTGTGTTTGCTTTCGCGGCTTTTTGAAAAAAGTTCTTTAAAGAGGTTGGGAAGGAGACGAATTTGGACAAAACGGGTACGAATCGTGATAAAAATGGTCGCCGCTAAAATAATAATACATACGGCAAAAAGAATCGAATCGCATAGGGTGGAGAGCATCCGAGAAAGGATACTCTCTTTCCTAATTTTTTTCTACCGTTTGAAAACGATTATTTTTTGTCTTCGTCGATGATTTCAGCTTCTGCTTCCTCAATATCAGGCTTTTCTGCTTGAGGTTGTGCTGCCTCTGCGCCCGGGGCACCACTTGCGCCGGCTGTAAGGTTTTCGCCAATCTTCTGCATATGCTGTTGGAGCTCGGCGGTTTTTGCCTTAATCGCTGCAGTATCGCCCTTTTCTAAAGTCTTTTTAAGATCGTCAATGTGGGTTTGGATATCGCTTGCGATATTGCCCGGAATTTTATCCTTGTACTCATCGAGAGACTTTTGCGCGCGGAAAACAAGGGCGTCTGCTTCGTTGCGGACTTCGACTTGTTCTTTACGTGCTTTATCTTCTTCTGCATGAAGCTCTGCTTCTTTGACTTTTTTCTGGATTTCCGCATCCGTTAGGCCAGATTTAGCCTCAATGCGGATTTTTTGTTCTTTTCCAGATTGTTTATCTTTTGCAGAGACATGAAGAATTCCGTCTGCATCGACGTTAAAGGAAACTTCGATTTGTGGCATTCCCCGCGGTGCTGGAGGGATGTCGGTGAGGTCAAAGCGTCCAATTTCCTTATTGTCTTTTGCCATGGGTCTTTCCCCTTGAAGAACGACGATGGTCACAGCTGGCTGGTTGTCGCTTGCTGTTGAGAAAACCTGTTTCTTCTGACTTGGGATCGTTGTGTTGCGCTCAATCAACGGAGTCATGACGCCACCAAGAGTCTCAATTCCAAGGGTAAGAGGAACAACGTCGAGAAGGAGAACATCTTTGACATCTCCTGCGATGATTCCCCCTTGAATTGCAGCGCCGATTGCGACCGCCTCATCTGGGTTGACCCCTTTATGCGGCTCTCTTCCGAAGAGCTCTTTTACTTTTTGTTGAACTGCTGGCATACGTGTCATACCGCCAACGAGGATCACCTCGCCAATATCGGATGGGGAGACCCCTGCATCTTTCATCGCTTTGCGGCATGGTTCAACACTCCGCTCAATCAGGTCATGGCACAGACTTTCAAGTTTTGCTCTTGTAAGAGTCAAGCTTAAATGTCTTGGACCGCTTGCATCCATTGTGATGAACGGTTGATTGATTTCGGTCGATGGAACTCCAGAGAGTTCGATTTTCGCTTTTTCCGCTGCATCGCGCAATCTCTGAAGAGCCATTTTATCTTTGGAGAGGTCGATGCCTGTCTCTTTTTTGAATTCATCGAGCATCCAGTGGATGATCTTGTTATCAAAGTCATCGCCGCCGAGGTGCGTGTCACCATTAGTTGCAAGCACTTCAAAAACACCATCGCCAATTTCAAGAATGGAAACGTCAAACGTTCCACCCCCCAAATCGTATACAGCAATTTTCTTATCTGTATGCAATTTATCAAGACCATAAGCTAACGCTGCAGCTGTAGGTTCTGGGATGATTCTCTTGACATCAAGTCCTGCAATTTTACCCGCATCTTTTGTCGATTGGCGCTGCGAATCGTTAAAGTAGGCGGGAACCGTGATGACCGCTTCTGTCACTTTTTCGCCGAGGTAATTTTCAGCCGTCTCTTTCATTTTCATTAAGATGTGAGCTGCCGCCTCTTCTGGGGAAATCGTTTTGCCATCGATTTCAAAAACCGCATCGCCGTTTGCATTCTTTGTCACTTTGTAAGGGACAGTTGCGATTTCCGATTGTACTTCGCTGAGTTTTCGGCCAATAAAACGTTTTGATGAATAGAGTGTTTTATCAGGATTTGTGACCGCCTGTCTTTTGGCTGGAATACCCACCAATCTTTCAGGGCCTTTATAAGCGATGACAGACGGAGTGGTGCGCGCCCCTTCAGCATTGGCGATAACGACAGTAGATCCGCCTTCCATAACTGCGACGCAAGAGTTTGTTGTCCCCAGGTCGATACCGATAATTCTTTTTTTCTTATTTGTCATAATCTTTCTCTCTCATTTTAATTTTTTAATTTCGCGACTTTAACGCGAGCAGGTCGAATCGTTCTTGTAGAGCTTTTATAGCCCTTGGTAAATTCTTGAAGGATCACTCCATCAGGTCCTTCTGTTGTTTCCACAATTTCGACAGCCTCATGCAGTGCAGGATCAAAGTGGGTTCCAACAGATGAAAAAGGTTGAATTCCATTGTTGTTCAACACCTCTTTGAACTGGGAAAGGATCATCTCAAATCCTGTCGCCCAATTCTTCACTTCATTGGATGCATTCCCCGCAAAGCGGAGTGCATTTTCAAAATTGTCCATAGCAGGAAGAAACTCACCAATTGTGTTTTCAATGCCAAACTTTGACATCTCATAGCGCTCTTTTTGCATCCTCTTGCGCATATTTTCCATTTCAGCCAAAGCGAGGAGATACTTCTCCTTCCAATTTTCTTCTTGTGGCAGCTCTTGTTTTGGCGCCTCTTCGGGTTTTGTCTCTTCTGTTGTCATGGTTGATTTCCTATCAATTTTGTGGGTGTACGAAATGTAATTTTGTATTTGTAAAGATTGTTTGTCAGCGCGCTTGAAATTTTCTCGCTAAAGAGCTGGCATAGACCAAAAAGGTTACGATAGGGAAGTCGCACAGGTCCAAGCAGTGCGATACTTCCAGCAAGGGTTTGATTAATATAATAGGGGACTGCGATCACGCTACATTTAGAAGATGCAGGGATATAGGGACAAAGCTCATCGCCAATCCAGCAGCAAAGGGCATTTTTTTTCATCGCATCTCGCAATAAAGAGCGCATGTGATTTTCATCCTCTAACAGAGATAAGCTATTTGCAAGAGAGGCCGCATCGTTAAATTCTGGATAGACCAAAAGTTTAGAAAGCCCTGTACGAAGTACCTCTTCGTTCGGAAAGTTTGCATATCCAACCACATGGCGCACCATAATTTCATTATACATTCTCTGAGCAAGCTTTGTTTCGAGCTCGTTTTGAAACAGTGGCTTTTCACCCTTATTGATACGCCAGAGAAAATACTCTTCACAAGTACGCAAAAAAGAGCTATCAATTCCCGTATCCAAATACATTGTCTCTGTATGGATCAAGCCGAAATCGGTAATCAAAATGATTAAAACCTTTGACGCATCAATGGAGACCAACTTAACGTTCTGAATGAAGTCCTGATCAAAGCGTGGCGAAGAGATAAAGACAGCACATTGACTCAGTTCACTTAAAACATCGATCCCATGATGAAGAATCGCCGCAATTTCCTTCGTCTCTTTAGAAAAGACCCCTCGGATCAACTCTTCCTGTTCTTTTTCAACATGCCCCTTTTCTTGATAGAGATCGGCATACAGGCGGAAAGCCTTATCTGTCGGAATTCTCCCTCCAGAGATATGTTGCTGTTCCAAATATCCTTGCTGTTCAAGCTTGCCAAAATAATTTCGAATTGTCGCCGAACTTAAAGACTCAAAACCTTGCTCCTGAATGGTTTGAGATCCAATTGGCTTCCCCGTTTTCAAATATAATTCTATAACGCCAAAAAGGACAGCCTGCTCTCGGTCTGCCTTCGGAAGCTTCTTGGTCGTGATCAATTTATACCCATTTTTCATAATCTAACCCCGATTATAGCGCTCTAGATCATGGACTGCAAGATTTATTTTAGCAGTTGATATAAATGATTGCTGAAATAATATCGTAAGTTATTGTATATTAGTGATTAATAAATAAAAAATGTGGGGATAAAAGCTGTTTTTGGGTTCATCCGACAAATGCGTACCTAGACTCATGTAGGTGATAAAGTCGCAGTTTAAAATATTCCATATCTCGGAAGCCGTACGCTTGCCTTTTCATCGTTTTAATCTTATTGAGGGAATTGCAAAACTAGCGACCAAAAAATGCTTTTTGGGGAAGCTTGTGTAGCAAAAGGCCTTTTTGGGCCCCAAAAATCACTTTTTGGTCGTTAGTCTTGTAATTGCGTGAAAAATC
>DAIDIM010000005.1 GCA_027459365.1 Chlamydiota bacterium | reverse complement strand
GTTGGTCCAGTCGGTCCTGTCGGTCCAGTCGGTCCCGTTGGTCCTGTTGGTCCTGTTGGTCCTGTTGGTCCAGTCGGTCCTGTTGGTCCTGTTGGTCCTGTTGGTCCAGTCGGTCCTGTTGGTCCTGTTGGTCCAGTCGGTCCAGTTACTCCTTCAGGTCCTGGGGCACCAGCACCTGTTGGCCCAGTAGGTCCTGGAATACCAGGAGCTCCTGGACTACCGGGCATTCCTGGCGCACCGGGCACACCTGGTTGGCCGGGGACACCGGGAGCGCCTGGTGGTCCTTGTTTGGGTGGAGATTCACAATCGAAGTCTTTCTTTTTTATGCCAAGATTAGTCTGTTCTGCAAAGGGAGAAATAGGAAAAAGAAGCAAGAGAAGGGCGAAAATGATTGGAGGAATACGATTTTTCATCAAATACTATGTCGCCCTTTTTTGGAGGGAAGGGGTGATTTTAAAAGTAAAACATAACAGTAAATATTTGAAATTAGCAAGGAAAAATTTAAATCGAGTTTAATCGATCTTGATTGTTTTCTCTTCAGGCGCTTCATGAGCGCTTGGGTCATTGAAATTTGTATGCCAACATTCGAAGCGGCTTAAGGGCATTGTCGCATTGCGAATCACAGGTTGGTAGATTTGTCGATCGGTCAGTAAGCATGGTGAGCAAGGGCGGTAACAGGAATTGAGTTGGTAAAGGGGTATCGAGATAATAAATGTAGTTTGAAGTACAGTGTGATATATTTGATCGTAATTCACTTTGAACTCTATAGCAAAATAATCTCGATATTGTGGACGTATGCGCCATTCGAAGCCTAGTCTATTTTTAATACAGTTTTCCCCAAAATAATAGGGGCCAATTGCTGTATAGAGAAAAAATGGTTCACAAACAGAGAAGAGATAGCCAACTTCTGCATTAAAGCCCCAAGAAACAGATTCGCAACGGAAACGAGTGGCAAAAAAATTCCCCTGGTACTGATCAAAAATGCATGTATTGCTGTATTTTGTTTTGCCAAAGGGAAAATAGAAATTTGCACGAAAATCAGAACATACACCCAATGCTTCAAGTCCAAAACCGATTTGGTTAAAATTCCAGCGGTGTCCTTTTCGATAATCGTAATAGAGATTCATGCCAAGTAATCTGCAATAGTCCCCTGGTAGGGGAAGAAAACGGGCTCCAATGCCCACGTTTGCTGCAAACTGTGTGCTGTCAAAACGGTGAATGCGCGCATCTAAAAACGGCATGAATTGCCCTTCTTGAAAATTGGGAGAGATGAAGAGCGTTGCCGATGAATAGTTGGTTCCGTATCCACTATAAGCGCGGATCGCTTCGACATGGGAAACGGTCGCTCTTTGTACGATCGGCTGAACATCGGCAAAAAGGATAGAGATAAGACACAAAAAAAGATTTCTAATTCGAATCATTGATTACAAGTTTTGACTAGAAAATTCATCTAAAACCCAGAGAGCTGGTGTTTTTGCTGTACCAATTTTACTTGCTGGGTATTCTGAAACAATCGGCGCTTTCAATATTTTAGGAACAATCTCTGCTTTATTTTTTCCTAATGCATAGAGGACAATATTTGCACTCTCATTGATGCATGGATAGGTAAAGGTCATTCTGTCACAGTTTTTTTGAGGGATGTGATTGGCAACAACGAGTCGATCGGTTACGTTGAGCGCTTTTGTGTTTGGAAAAAGAGAAGCTGTGTGACCATCCTCACCTGTTCCAAGCATCACTAAATCAAAGAGCTGTTTTCCTGTGTAACGCCGAATTTTTTCTTCGTAGTCTAATGCGTTTTTTTCAATTTCAACTTCGGCTTTCATCCGAAAGATCTGATTTTTTGGAATGGGAAGGGTGGAGAAGAACTTCATCGCGGTATGGTAATTGCTATCCGGGTGATCGGGAGGGACAGCACGTTCATCGCTCCAGAATAGGAAGACTTTGCTCCAATCAAAATTGTGGACTTTTGTCAGCCTTTCATAAATGGCAATGGGGGTAGATCCTCCAGAAAGGGCAACGAAGAAATAGCCTCTTTGTTGAATTGCTTTCAGCGCCGTATTGATCCAGTGGTCAGTTGCAAATTGGAGTGTTTCAGCTTCTGTTTTGCCAATGAATAGATTGCGTCTTTGATCATATTCTAGCATGTTTGATCCTTGTCGATGATCACAAGTTCTCGCAGCATATCAAGATAATGGACACTTGTCCCTTTCATGCAGATTTCATTGACAAGCGATTGCCCAGTTTTGGTTTGTCCAAGGACAAACTCGTAGGGTAGTTCGCAAGAATTTGGGCTGGAATTACTGATGGATACGTAATGATAGCGCTCTTTAATACGACAAGCATAAAAATGTTCTCCCTTAGATGTTGTCATTTCAACAGAGATCACCGTTCCAGAGCCAAGTCCTTCCCAAAAAGCAGTTTCAATGATTGCCTCAGTTTTTTCAAACTTAAAAGACAAATGGCCAGTCGAGACTAGCTTCCAATCAAGACAACTTGAAAGCCAGGCTAGAAGATACATCGCCTGAATCTTCAGATGACAAAAGAATTCAGAAACGCGTGCATTGTAAACGATTTTAAGCTTGGAGATATCTGCAAGATCGTGAAATTTTTTTGGCGTATCAAAACATGAGGCAATCAAATTTCTCCACCCTTGCGTTCTTCCCCAGTTAAGATCAGCGATATCAAAGTTTGATCTCTCTTTTAATGAAAGAAGGGTTGTTGCAAACATAAATAAATGATCTGTCGATTCGGAATCAAAAATCATCCGCGTTGCTAGTTTTGATAGGGGATCAAATAAAGGGTGTGTGGCGCTTGGATCTTCTGTCCAAAGTATATAGACAGGAAGGTCAGGAATTAGGTGAGGCAAGATAAGATAGGGAATTTTTGCCATATCTTTCCCTGCAACGCCTATATCAATGAGATCGCAAGCAATTGTCTCATTTGGGATCAAAACAGAGACGGCGGTTTTTAAATAACTTGTTTGTGTGTCGGGATCTTCAGTGATAAAGAGGGTTCGACAAGGAAATTTTTCTACAACTTTTTGAACGATACTCCGAACATAATCGGTCCGTTTAGAAAGTTTATTAAAAACAACCAGATTAAAAAGAGAGGCTCTTATTTTATTTTCTTTAGATAGCGTTTCCCAAATTTTAAGAAGTTCATGCTCAATGTTTTCTGGCTGAACAAGGAGCTGTGTAGTCACAAAATTCTCCAGGCACGTTTATCTTTTTCAATCATCATATCTGCTTTTTGGGGGCCCCATGTTCCTGAAGCATAATTTGGGAAATCTGTTGGTATATTTGCCGCCCAATACTGAAGAAGGGGTGTAAACACATTCCAAGAAGTTTCCACTTCGTCAGCTCTTGCAAAAAGTGTGCTATCTCCTTTCATGCAGTCCCAAATGAGCCTTTCATATGCCTCGGGGGGAGATCCTCCAAAATAAGAGCCATAACGGAAATCCATTTTCACCGGTTGAATGGGGCTGGAGGGTCCTGGTACTTTGCAATTGATTTTGAGGGCAATCCCTTCATCAGGCTGTATCCGGATTGCAAGAATGTTGGGATCGTTTTTGCCACCTTGCTGAAATAAAACACCTGGCGCATCTTTAAAGAAGATGGCAATTTCTGTTCCCCGTTTTGGCAACCTTTTTCCACCGCGCAGGTAAAAAGGAACGCCGGCCCATCTCCAGTTATCGATAAAAAGGCGTAATGCAACGTAGGTTTCGACATTAGAATTGGGGTTTACATCTTTTTCTTGTCGGTAACCGATGACCTCTTTGCCATTGATAAAACCGGCCCCATATTGACCGCGGATCACGGTATTTTTAAAATCGTCAACATTTAATGGGCGAATCGATTGAACCACTTTCACTTTTTCATCGCGAATCGCGCTTCCACTTAAAGAGACAGGGGCTTCCATTGCAACTAGTGACAGAAGTTGCATCATGTGGTTTTGCAAAACATCGCGCAATAACCCCTCTTCTTCGTAAAAATGGCCCCTTGTACCAATTCCAATCTCTTCAGCAACAGTGATTTGGACATGATCTATGTGCTTATAATTCCACATCGGTTCAAAGATCGCATTGGCAAAGCGGAAAACTAAGATATTTTGAACGGTCTCTTTTCCTAGATAATGGTCAATACGATAGATTTGTGACTCATCCAAATGCTTAGAAATCTCTTTTTGCAATTCTGTCGCCGATTTTGAATCGTGTCCAAACGGTTTTTCAATGATGACGCGCGACCATTTCTCTGTATCTTCTGAGTCGTAAATGAGACCATTTTTTTTGAGTTTTTCTATGATGATTGGGAAATATTTGGGTTGAACAGAAAGATAAAAAATTCGATTGCCACGAGTTGCTAATTTTGAATCTAACTCTCTTAAGAAAGCATTTAACGATTTATACCCCTCATCATTATCAAATTCGCCTTTATGATAAAAAAGTTTTTGTTCAAAATTTTTCCAAAACGTCTCATCAATTGGTTTTGTCCGAGAATAGGCATTCACATCATTTTTAATCTCATCGCGAAATTGTTCATTTGTCTTCTCTCTTCTGGCAAATCCGACAGTTGCAAAATTGGCTGGCAACATCCCATCTTTCCCAAGATTATATAATGCAGGGGATAGTTTACGCCCAGTTAGATCGCCTGTAGCGCCGAAGATGACGATGATGCATGGATCAATTGTGCGGGTTTGACGATTTAGTTCTTCAAGTGGATGAGTCATATTTCTTGGAATATAGACGTTTAAAACTTATTTGACAATTTTATCGTGTATTGAGCCATTCCAGATGTGCCTCTTCGACGATATTCGGGAATCTTTTCGACGATTTTACCGCCATTTTTCGCAAAGCCATATAACTTAGTAAGATATCAGCTTTGTGAAAATGGGGTAAACTCGTTCGAAAATATCCCAAATCTCCTCGAAGAA
>DAIDIM010000195.1 GCA_027459365.1 Chlamydiota bacterium | reverse complement strand
TGTCGCAAGATCATCAAGAGGGTTAGGGAAGCGGAAGATAAGTTCTGGCAAGAAGATGCTGTAATGGATGAGCAGAACGAGAAGCAAATGTACTAAAGAATTGTTAAGAAAATCGATCACGTCATTTGCACGGGACTATAGATGGGAACGTGCAAAAGTTGACCCTGACGAATGCAGCTGCATTGCAAAGCAGGGATCAAGAGATACAAGCCTTGAAAGCCCAACTGAAAAAAAAAGACGACGATCTGTTGGCTTCAGAGAAGAGAAACAGAGAAGTTGTTAATGCGCAAATTTCTTTAAGAAAAGAATGTGATAAGCTCCGTTTGTGTTTTGGACTCGCCATCCAGAGAGCCAAACCCTTGGCTTTTGGTCCTGAGAGCTGGGAAATGTACATCGGTGTCGTAGATCCAGCAGAGCCTCTTCCCGATTCTATTTGCGATACTCTCGAAGCAAATGATCCTTGGGATACAGCGAAAAAGGTAAAAGAGACCCATCTTTTGTTCTGGAGACCGATGAAAATCAATGGGCAACCCATCACACTGCAATCAATCGAAACAGCATTCAAAAGTCCCAAAGGCGGTGGGCGACCGCATTCAGGATATAACAAGACTGTCTATCTTCCGGACGATAACAGACAGAGATTTATCAACCTCCTAAATAGTACATGGGATCAAGTACATGCATCTCCTGCCTGGGTTCTATTGAGAAAAGAAGCGATCCCTGAATCGACAAACAAAGACTATTCAAGCCAGTCTCAAATTCTAGGACGAAAAAAAGGCTATGGAGTCCCTTCCATCATCGAGATTGTTTTTGGAATTTTCATTGAGCACATGCGCGGTAATCCCGCCCCTTACGCGTCTATAGCAACCCGTTGCGCACCCACAGGACTGACCACCAGCCCTGAAGTTCCTGCCTCAGAATGGTTAGTGTATGGCAATCATCCTCTGGACTGTTTTAAAGCTCCTCCCAGCCATAGTTTCATTAACACAGAGAGTATCGGCATGGGCGCGGTGATCCGTTTTTAGTGGCAAATTTAAGACCCTCATGCCTTGACTCATGTATTCAACTCTATACGATAGCAATCATAGTGACCTCTTTAATGGGTGTTTCAGTGGAAATAAATGCAATGGATAGCGAATGGTTTCAAACTTGGTATAGGGCTGAGTATCAAAAGTAGGCAACAAAAATTCCAGAAGGTTACTTGCTTCACATTATTCGCAAAGAAGAAAATGAACTGCTAGTTGTCCAAGCCAAGTTGATTATGGGAGAAAAAGGCCTTCCAGGATTTGAATGATTGAACAGCTTTCGGTCTCCAACGAACAGATGGCTCTTAACTGCATTAACTCTTGGAAGTCTGAACAAAGTCCAGCACTGTAAAAAAACATCGAAGTTTACTTCACGATTTGTTCGTTTGATTGAGACAGTGCGCTAGGCAACCTTGAAATTTTGAGACACATCGACCTCCAAGTGTGTAGTGGCTTTGCTCTTCTCCTTTGCCAAAGCTTCCAGCGGTACAGAATTGTAAAGATCTAGAAATTCTGCAGCCTTTGCACGGAGATGGCCGAGCACATGCAAACGAATACAAAATTCTGTTGATGGAGAGAGTTGTCTTTTTCCATTTTCCCATTGAATCACTGCGGCATGAGTAACTCCAAAGATACGGCCGAATTTGACTGTTGTCAAGCCAAGAAACTTGCGTATGAATTGCAGTTCGTGTTTAGTAAGCCTTCCTAATTTAAAGGCTAGAGCGCGTAACACGACTAATTGTAAGCGGGTCATATCAATATCGATTACCCATTCCCCAAAGACCTTTCGCATGGGAGTATTTACAAGAGTAATGGGAAATCCAAGACCCTCGTAAACAAATGTTTTGACTTTACGTTCGCTAGTTTTCATTTTTTGCTTCTCCTTGGCAATCGTATCGCAGTAATAATAATCATGTCTTTATCAAATGCGACAATGACTCTTACATCCCCACCATCAACAGCCTTTCCTCTAATAGCATAATTCCAAGTTTGGAATTTGTTACTGAATATAGTCTTGTCTTTTTCATGAAAACCATTTCGCAAAACCTCCAATATATCAGGCAATTTCAATGACCTTAATTGTTGCCGACTGATCGCATGTTCAGTGACTCTATATTTTCTGTTTTCGATATGGTTTCTAATTTTTTCTAATAGATCTTCAGTCCATGCTGTTGACAAGGTGTTATAACCTTCTTTTTCCCGAATTGTAACAATGTTACGATTTTTAGACAATATATTAGGCAGCTTTGTCTTCAATTACCTAACCTGTCGATTAAGGTTACAGAAGCAATGTTGTGTATAACAAGGGAGAGGGCATTCAAAGGCCATCCTCGATACAGTTTAAAGATTCCCTGCCGACTCAATAAATGAGATGGAGTCAAATTTTGTGCTTGTTTCAAGGTATTTGCAATATCGAATGGAGCTGATACCAGACTCACGATCAATGCGACTTCGATTCCAATTTTGGTAAGTTCAGGAAAAGATAAAGACTGTTTAGACATCCTAGAAGATTGGTCTCTAAAATATTTTTGAGCTGTCAAAAACGTAACCCAATTCACAGAAAGTTTAGACCAATGCGTTGCGAATCCTCTCCATCCTTCACTGTATACATTTTTAAAGCAAAATTTGTTTGTTCCTCTAAAAGCAGATATGATTTTCGCCCTTTCTAAAGGAGTGGAAATCGCAGCATCAATTGTAGCAATTGATAAACCAGTAAGTGCCTGCTGAGTGAGAGTGTCTATTTGATAATTCTGTAAAATAGAGGGCATCCCTGTGATCATGGGCCAACACCAAACTTGTTTTATGCTGGTTTTCAACAATTGTGGAAATAGTCCTTTATAAAATGCACCTATCCCCTCTTGTCGCAGCAAAGTTAAGGCGATTTGGGTACTCTTTGTTTCTCCTTGCGAACATTGCTGACGAATTTTAATCACTTCGAGCGGATAAATAAGGGAATGCACAGAGATTCCCCTTCCAATCCCCCATAAGCTACTCCTAGCCAAATTTTCCTTTGAAAAATCGACTTTATTACTCATTATCCCTTCTCCAAGATTTGAACTTTTTTAGTGCGTGATGCAAGAGCAATTGCTCCGCAACTCAATAATCCTAGAAACATCCAGTACCAGGAAACACTCACTACGAATCCTGTTTTTTGAAAACACCAAAGAGATAATAAGGCAGTAGGGCTTCCTAAAGCTTGGGTACCTAAAGCATACCCCAAAGAGATCACTGCGTATCGAGCAGTCGAAGGGATAAGTTGTTGTGCCCATGCGTGAAAAGGTGCAAAGAAAGCAACCCCCAAAATTACAAATGCAATTCTCACTCCAATAATACCCAATACTGAGGCACTCCTTAAGGATAAAACTAAGGGCATAGCAAATAAAACAACCCCAAAAGCGGCCGATAGCATCAGTTTTTCTCTAGGAACTTTAGAAGCTATCCAGCCAAAAAAAGGTAATGCACAAAAATCCAAAATCAGCAAATAGGTATTGATCTTCATAATTTCTGTTTTTGAAAACGTTGTGACTAAAGGAATAAACCCATTCATCAAAACAAGTGCTATGGAATACGTTGCGGAAGCAAATCCTGAAGTGATCATGATGCATAAAAGAGGCTTGCGATATGTCCAAAGTGTGTTTTTTAGGCTCCCAATATTTCTCGAAAGTTTTACTGATTGTTCCTCCGTGTAAGTAGAACGACGAATCAAACAACCAAAAAGAGCTGTTACACACCCACATAGATAAAGAAATCTCCAACCTGGATCTGTAATATTGTAGTGGGCAAGCAAGAAGACTCCGAATGAGGCTAAAAGATGTCCTCCCATGGAAGAAGCGCTGAAAAGACTACTGAAGAAATCTTGGCGATTTTCTGATGAGTTTTCTAAAAGAAAAATGGCCCCACCCATCGTTTCTCCAGCTGCTAAAAAATTTTGCAAAGCTCTACCTAAGCAAAAAATAATCGGAGCCAATAAACCCGCTTGGCTATAGGTAGGACTGAATGCTATACATCCGGAAACTAAAGACATGCCTGCTAATGTCAAGAATAGAGCATGTTTTCGTCCATAAACATCGCCAATATAGCCAAATATCAACGATCCAAGAGGACGAGCTAACATTCCAATCGGAATGATGGCATAGGTGAATATAAGAGCCACAATCGGTTCTTTGTCTGGAAAAATTAAGGGAGCTAAAAAGGGAGATAGAAAACCAAATAAGGCTGTGTCGTAATGTTCAAAAAGATTACCAAGACAAGCATTCCACAATTGTTTGCGAGAGATTGCTTTCATCTTTCCTCTCTGATTCTTTGGCAAATGGAATGTATTTTTTGAGCCGTTGTATCTGGTTGCTCTTCATCCATCAAACCACCTGCCATGGCGATTCCATCATCTGATCGAAGCTCTCGATAAACAGGTTCGATGCAGGATAAATTCAGACCCCCTATAGCTACAATTCGATGAGGAAGAATGGCTCGCACATTCCGCAGACCCTCTATCCCCCATAATTGATCATTTCTAGGACAAGTTTTTTTGGATGGTGATACTTTGACACTGACATAATCAATTTCGTCTGTCTGCCCTAGAGCCAAAACCTCTTCCATCGACCTTACAGAAGTGCCAATGATCCCTTTTCTACCAAGTAGTCTGCGTGCTTCTAAATGCGGAAAGTTGTCTTCAAGATAAATCCCTTCCGCATCCACAGCATGAACAACATCAAACGTATGGAGCGTATTGATGAAAAGTGGCACGCCTTTAAGCATGCTTTTAAGGTGTAACGCTGTCTTTATTACCTCAGATAAATCATTTTTATGATCTCTGAATTGGACACATGTTACACCGCCCTTTACAGCAGCCATGATTTTCAAGAAAAATAGCTTTTCATCTTGAAAAGAGGGTCTATTTGCTACGAGATATAGAGATAGATCAAAAGCGATTCGGTCTTTTGGAATAGGCAATCGACCCCAAGACGACATTGAACGACAAATTGGCAACATATCGAATCTCCTAGTTTAAGAAAATGAAACCACCAGGGAGAAACGACAAAAAGAAAATAAGCTTCGTATACATCCACACTTCCTACGCTGGCTCTACCCAGATCAGGTGTAAGGGCCTCTCTCAGCTAAGCACGTTTAAACTTAGCACCCCCGGTGTTAAAAAAGAAAATTGTATACGCCAGAATTGTTTTTAGCAAGGCAACAAGAAGTAGAGCCATTCCCGATGTGCCTCTTCGACGATATTCGGAAATCTTTTCGACGATTTTACTCCATTTTCGCAAAGCCATATAACTCAATGAGATATTAGCTTTGCGATAATGGGGTAAACT
>DAIDIM010000186.1 GCA_027459365.1 Chlamydiota bacterium | reverse complement strand
TCTCGATCCTACACCGTCAATAGCAGCTTTCCCTTTGAGTTTAGATTCGTCATTAAGCGGTATGAAAGACATCTCTTTTGTCGCATCAAAAAGGGTATGCTTGCAGGCTCTTGTGACGCAATTATGAACGGCGCCAAAAAGTACACTGAGCACTAGAGGCGTGGCTCCAAATATATCGGAGAGAAAAGTTACGCCGTTAGTATCAAAGAGGACAAAGGCAAAAAAAGTCATGCCGGCAATCAGTGTGACAATTGGGGTAACAAGGGCGCTGGCGGTCCAGGAAAAGCGGCGGATTAAACTTCCAGAGACGAAAATCGAAATCAGTGTTGCAACGACACCGAGCCATTTCATCACAGATCCTGTAAAGCCCAAATAGTCATGTGAGTCGGGATAGAGTAGTTTTGCCTGATTTTTCCAAACAACTTCTACTAAGTTCATGCACAGATTATAGGCAAGGACGATGACTGCGATATAAAGCAAATAGCGGGATTTCATGAGATAAGAAAAACTTTTGCGCAGCGATGTTTTCATCTTCTCTACAGGAGCTGGGGAGCTAGATTGTACTGTAGGAAGATTTTTATTTAGATAGCGGAAAAGGGCAATGGTAATAAGGCCGCAGACAATCACAAGTGTATTGACGAAGAGTACAGATTGATGCCAGCTTTGGGTTCCGTAGGGAAGCCAAGAAAAGTGCATGTTTGTAGATAAACTTTCCGCAATCTGTCCGGCGATAATTCCGGTCATATTCGCCCCGATGCTCCAAAGGACATAAAAGCGTCGAGCTTCAGGAACTGTCGTTACTTCATTTGCAAATCCCCAAAATAAAACGGTCAAGATGGCCGTACCCCAAAGCTCACTCATCACATAGAAAAGTGTAAAGGTCCAATTCCGAAAAACGGCGATCAATCCTTTCATCCCTACAGGGAGTATCTCTTGTAAGCGATCTGCAAATCCGTGGGGATGGAGAATCTCTTGAGCAGGAAAAAGGACAAAAGTAAATAGGGCAAAAAACGAGAGGAAAATTCCCATCATTACATAGAAGACCTTTTCCTTTGAGTACCGACTTGAGAGTTTTGTGAACAACATGGTGAGTAAGATCGCAGAAGGGAGGATAGCCCAAACTTTGATGAAAGGGATCGCTTCTGCTCCCGATTGCGAGGCGGTAATGACCATTGTGTCTTTACAACATCGCAATATCCCATAGCAAAAAGCGATGAGGCAATACATCAAAAGAAGAGGGATGAATTTTTTGAATTCGGTACGATGGACTGGCCAGAAAAAAGACCGCCATTTGCCAAATTCTACTGTTCTACCTTCCATTTAAGCCTATTGGACGAAGTTCTGGGGTATCAGGGATATCCAGTTTTGCATTTTCAAGATTGATCTGATCAAACTGTTTTCCTAAAGAGATGGTCGCTAAGATCCAAACAACGCCAACGATAATAAAAATGCCTGCCACATAAGGAGTGCTCGCTGCGACTGTCGAAAAGAGGATCAGTAAACCTTGATGAACGACCGATCCACCCGATTTTCCAAGTCTCGAGCCGACTCCATCAATCGCTGCTTTTCCTTTCAATCGGGACTCTGCGCTCAATGGAATAAAAGAGATCTCTTTTGTCGCATCAAAAATCGTATATTTACAACAGCGGGTTGTACAATTATGTACAGATCCAAGGAAAACGCTCAAGGCAAGTGGTGCCATGCTCGCAATCAAAGGAAACCAGGAGAGGACGTTTTGATTGAAGATTGCAAAGAAGAAAAATCCGGTTCCTACAATGAGCGTGATGATGGGGGTGACCAGAGCGCTTGCCGTCCAAGAAAATTTTCGTATGACATTACCGGTAATGAAGATAGAAATCACAGTGGCGATAATGCCCATCCACGACATCACTTCTCCCATGTAAGCAGTAAAATCATTTGGATTCGGATACAACTGTTTAATTTGATTTTTCCAAACAACTTCTACTAAATTAATTCCTATATTATAGCAAAGAACAATCAATGCGATACAGATTAAATATTTGGATTTTGCAAGATAGGCAAAATTCTTACGCATCGACATTTTGACTTTTTCCTTTTGCATCCCATTCGCCAGCGGTTTTTCAGATGGGTGTATCACATATTTATTGAGCCATCGAAAAATGACCATAGTCAAAAGTCCAGAAAGAATGATCGAGCAACAGAGAAAGAGGACAGATTGGTCCCAAGCATTTTTCCCGTAAGGGAGCCATTTAAAAAAGACGTTTCCAGAAAAATAGATTGCTACTCGGCCTGCAAAAAATCCGGCAATATTGGCTCCCACACTCCAGAGAATGTAAAATCTTCTCGCTTCATCGACCTTCGTCACCTCATTTGCAAATCCCCAGAAAAGAACTGCCATGATGGCCGTACTCCAAAGTTCACTCATCACATAGAAGAGTGTGAAAGTCCAATTACGAACCATCGCAATTAAACCTTTAAATCCCTCTGGGAGGATCGTTTGCATGTGGTCGGCAAAGCCTTGCGGATGCAAAAATTCTTGAAGAGGTAAAAGGACAAATGCAAATAAAAAGAAAAAGGAGAGGAAAATTCCCATCATAATATAGAAAACTTTCTCTCTAGAATATCGATTGGCAAGACGGGTAAATAAAAATGTTAACAGTAATGCAGCTGGAAGAATTGCCCAAACTTTGATAAATGGGATCGCCTCTGCACCTGAATTAGAAGCAGTGACAACCATGGAATCTTTATACGCGCGTAAAGAATTGTAGTTAAATGAGATAAGAAAGTAGATGAGAAACATTGGGAGAAATTTTTTCAATTCCCAACGGTGTATCGGCCAGAAGAAAGAGCGCCATCCCCTGAATTCCGCCTTAGACTCCATCCGCATAAGCCTTATTTTACTTGTGTGCCCCCATCATGCCATATTTTTGCATTAGAATAAAGGGTCAATTCCAGGTAAATGACCAAATTCAAGAAATTCAAGAGAAGCCCCCCCTCCCGTCGAGAAATGAAAAAAATCTTTTGCAAGCCCCATTTTCTGAATGGCACCTACTGTATCGCCCCCACCAATAGTGACTTCGGTATGAGATTTTGCTAAATTCCTAGCTAAAGATTGGGTCCCATTGGCAAATTCTTTTTGTTCTACAATTCCAAGAGGACCATTCCAAAAAATGGTTTTTGCGACACTTAAATATTTTGACCAGCTCAGTATTGTTTGAGGTCCTACATCTCCAACATGCCAGGATGTCGGAACTCCATCTTGTGCAAGAATTGTTTTGATCTCTTTTTCTTTTTCGATAACTAAATCAAGGGGAAGATGAATATTTTTTCTAGAATTTAAAATATCCTGCGCAAGCTTAACATCTTCTTGAGAAACGGGAAAATCGCCCGTGGAGATCCCTAGAGCCTGAAAAAAGGGAAACGCCATGGCGCCGCCAATGTATAAAACATCCGCTTTCAAATTTTGAATCACTCCCGCCTTCGTTGCTATTTTTGCACCCCCAATGATGATGTGGAAAGGGCGCTTTGGGTTTTCAATCAAAGGCTTAAGCGCGGCTATCTCCTTTTCCATTAAAAATCCGGCGGCTCTTTTCCCAGCAAAATAGCGGGCAATCTGTGCCGTTGATGCATGGTCTCGATGGGCTGTTCCAAAAGCATCATTGATATATACCTCTCCGAGGGCGGCCAGCCCTGAAACAAATTCCTCATTTGGCTCTTCCTCTTCCTTGTGAAATCGGAGATTTTCTAACATCAAAATCTCGCCCTCTTTTAAAGCATGAACCATTTGTTCGACTTGAGGGCCGATACAATCGGGGGCCATTAAGACCGGTTTTTTCAAAAGAACAGAAAGTCTTTTTGCAATGGGTTTTAATGAAAGTTGTGGATCTTCCCCTTTAGGTCTTCCCAAATGGCTCATCAAAATAACAGCGGCATTCTTTTTTAGAAGATATTCGATGGTAGGGATGCTTGCCCGAATGCGAGAGTCGTCGGTAATTTGGCCATGATCCATGGGAACATTGAAATCGACACGCACGAGTACATGTTTTGATTCTACTGGGAGATCGACCATTCTCATAAGTTTGAAAAAGGATTAGACGCTATTCCAAATCCTCCGCCCTTCTTTCGATTCTTGATTTCACATCGTATCGAATAGAGGAGATCTTGATCAAAATCTTTTTTTTCAGCCCAATAAAGATATTCAATTGGGATTTCTTCAAACTTGCGCCCTTTGTGCTTACCCAGAGGCATCACTTTCAAGCGAATGGGTTTTAATAAGAGCTCTTGTAAAGCTTCAATTGTCTCGTAGGGTTTTCCGAGCTGTTTAAATACTTCGATATTGACAATGACATCGCTCATCGCCCGATGAGCCCCTTCGGGTTCAATATTGAAGTGCGCTCTTAGATGTTGCAATGAATTGACAGGACTTTGGCCATAAATTCTGGCCATGCGAAGTGTATCAAAATAGAGCTGTTTTTCAATGGTTGTTGGAATTTGATGACGTTTGGCTTCTGCTGCAATCAAGGCAATATCAAAATTAATTCCGTGACCCACTAAGACTTTCCCTTCAATCATTTTCAGAAAACCAGGAAGAATCTCAGCAATTTTCGGCTTCCCTTCAACCATTTCCTGATTGATCTTATGAATCTCCTGAGAAGATTCAGGAATTTGAGACTGGGGATCGATTAAGGTCTCAAATTTTTGCAGTATTTCATCATAGGTAAATAGAGCTGCCGCAATTTCAATCACGCGGTCGTTTTGTGGATCAAGCCCGGTTGATTCACAATCCAAACAAACAAAGACCTCTTTTCGAATCGATCTCATGAGATGACTACTTTACGCCCCTGCTCAATATACTCAAAAGAAAGATGCTTGGTCTCTTTTGGCAAAAGAGTTGCGATTCTTTCAGGCCACTCAATCACACAAATGCTATTGGACATAAAAAACTCATCAAAACCTAGGGCTAAAAAATCATCCTGACCTTTTAACCGATAGAGGTCGAAATGGAAAAGTGGATATTTGCCCGCATAGGAATTCAAGTAGACAAAAGTGGGACTTTGGATCGGATCATGGATATCTAAGCCGAGAGCGAGTCCCTGAACAAATGTGGTTTTCCCTGCTCCTAAATCACCTGTCAAAGCCAAAATGGTTCCGGGCAAGATCTGAGATCCTATATTTTTCCCAAATTCAACCATTTCCTCACTAGATGATAGGATTGCTATTCTTCTACCCATTTCTTTAAATAAGGATCGAATTCAGGATATGTCGAAAGAGCTTCCACAAACTGGGTAATCTTCTCATCAGAGAGATGTTTTTGAATAAACTCTAGGAATTTCCCATCAATTTCATATTTGTTTTGATTTTGCACTTCGTATAGCGAAAGGGGCTTTATATAATTTTTCTTGAATGAATCGATGACCGCTGCCTTGCTATTGAATAATTTTCCTGTAATTGCTGAAGAGAACACAACTTTTTTCGCGCTCGCTTTTCGTGGAGTAATATAGTTTTTAATCACCTCAGGATCTTCTGATACAAAAAATCTCTTTGCAGGCAATCCCCCCACACGCTCTGTATTCTCGGGACATTTTGAGACCCAATCGTAAATCGCATCTTGCGGATTTGGACAGGTGTTATCGCCAAAAACTTTCCCAGTAAACGGGCAAATATAAATTTTCTTTGTCTCCTCATTGACACTTTGCTGACCAAATTGGATCACGATTTCTGTTTCGCGCCAGAGCTTTCCCTCCTCTTCTAGTTTCTTGATCAAGTCCTCTACGCTTTGAAAAATGATCTTGTCGCGAGGAAACAAAACAGGCTTCAACTTAAATTTTTCCTGCAGATAATGCAGGTAAATCATGGCTAGATCGGCCGTGCGGTTTTTTTTCAAAAATTTAAGGAGTTCTTCCTTTTGATCAGGAGAGATGGAAATCGCTGTTGTCATACATTCTCATATTTTGCATCTAGTACGATACAGAAAGGAGAAATTATACTCAAGTCGAAGAAAAATCGAGTCCGTAAAATATTAATTTTAGATAGATTTAATAAAAACACAGTGAATATCATCTCTTCCTCATTCAGTCGTAAAAAATTCAAAAGGGAAAGTGATGAAAATATCTGACGTATGTACTTATACCGGCTCTGTAATCGGGATGACCGTATCAGCTGGAGGATCTTTCGTGTTACCTGTTTTTTGCAAAATGGCACAGATGTCCGAACAAGGAGAAGCCAACTGCATTAACGCAGCTGTTGCAACAACACTACTACTTGCTGCAGGAGGAGCCGCATTAGGGGCCTGTGCTGGCAAGATTACCGGTGTTGCAATTGAGAAAATAGGAACGTTTTAGCAGGGGCGCTAAAGCGAAACTCAGAAGTATAAAAAAAATCACATCTATGGACTCATTCATTAATCGGGGATTGCAAGCAAATTTCCAATCACATATCCTATAAGCTCGACTTATGTCATTTTTTGATGGCATCTCCGGTGAGAGCGTCCGCGCTTTTATTATTTTTTTACTCGTCAATAGGGACGTTGCTGCTATTAACCTCAGTTTTGAGTTCGTTTTCCTCGAAGGTCATAGAGATTTTTGATAAATTTTCGCAACGTATCGCGAAAATAAATATCGAAAAGTTATATTTTTGAGCGAAAAGAAGCGAAAATTTGCGAAAAGATCTATGAGATT
>DAIDIM010000185.1 GCA_027459365.1 Chlamydiota bacterium | reverse complement strand
AATCTCATAGATCTTTTCGCAAATTTTCGCTTCTTTTCGCTCAAAAATATAACTTTTCGATATTTATTTTCGCGATACGTTGCGAAAATTTATCAAAAATCTCTATGACCTTCGAGGAAAACGAACTCAAAACTGAGGTTACTATTTTTGATCATCTAAACCGCCCATTCTCTTTCTCCCATTTTACATGATTGAGCATTTGCCTAGGCTGATCCAGGAAATTCTAAGATCTGATAAGATCGTCTTATGACTTGGATCCCTCTCAACGTTCATTCGCAATATTCGATTCTTGATTCGACTGCATCGGTGACGGCACTTGCGGAGCGTGCAAAGTCGTATCAGATTCCAGCAATAGCGCTGACAGATTCAGGGAATTTGTATGGCGCTGTCGATTTTTATAAGGCATGCAAAGCGGCAGGCATTAAGCCTATTTTAGGTTGCAAGATTTGGATGGCGCCAACGTCCCGTTTTGAGAAGAAACGAATTTATGGAATGCCCAATGGTTTTCCAATTGTGTTACTTGCAAAAAACAATATTGGCTATCGCAACTTATGTAAGTTGAGCTCATGTGGTTTTCTTGAGGGTTTCTATTATCAGCCACGCATTGATAAAGAGCTTTTAGCAAAGCATAGAGAGGGCTTGATTTGTTTAACAGGGCCGACAACGGGCCCACTCGGATATCAAATACTACAGGGGACCGAAGATGCCTTATTGAAGGAGCTTCATTGGTATCGGGAATTGTTTGGAGAGGATCTTTATCTCGAAGTTCAAAGATATCCATTGAATATGGAGGAGATGCAAGAAGGGTGGCTGCAACAGCGGGCGCGCGATTTAGATGCGGCGCAAAAGAAAGTGGAAACAGCCCTAAGACAATTTGACATTCCCTGTGTTGCGACAAGTGAAATTCACTATTTGGACAAAGCGGATTGGCAAGCGCATGAAATTCTTTTAAATGTCCAATCGGGTGAACCTGTCATTACTTGGGAAAGAGATTCGATGGGAAATGTGAAAAACCGGATCCCGAATCCCAAAAGAGAGACTGCGTTAACGCATGAATATTTTTTCAAATCGCCGGAAGAGATGCGAAATCTTTTTGCAGATCATCTTGAGGCAATTGAAGAGACAGTACGGATTGCCGAAAAGTGCAAATGTGACCTTGATTTTAAGACAAAGCATTACCCTGTTTTTGTTCCGCCAACTTTTGATGGCAAAGAAAGAGAGAGAGCAGCAGCGCAATATCTCTATGATTTATGCATGAAGGGAATGGAGACAAGATACACTGCAGCTGTCTTGAATGAAGTTCAAAAGAAGTATCCAGGAAAAGATCCTCGCCAAATTGTAAAGGATCGCTTTGAGTATGAGTTTGGAATCATCACGTCGAAGGATATGACCGATTACATGCTCATCGTGAGCGACTTTATCAATTGGGCAAAACAGCGAAAAATTCCAATGGGCCCAGGACGTGGATCTGCGGCAGGTTCCATCATTGCTTATTTGACTGGGATTACCGATATCGAGCCACTGCGCTTCCATTTATTCTTTGAGAGATTCATCAATCCAGAACGGGTCTCCTATCCTGATATTGACGTCGACATCTGCATGAATCGGAGAGGTGAGGTGATCAATTACGTCATCGACAAATATGGGAAAGATAAAGTCGCGCAGATTATCACTTTTGGAACGATGAAAGCCAAAATGGCGATTCGCGACGTAGGACGGGTTTTAAACGTCCCATTATCCAAAGTGAACAGTATTGCCGCTTTAGTCCCTGAAGATCCAAATATGACGCTTGAAAAGGCCTTTACGATCGATCCTCAACTCAAGACATTGATGGACACTGATGAGGAGGCTGCTAGAGTTTTGGAAATGGCCAAAAAGGCAGAAAGTTCAATTCGCAATACAAGTACCCATGCTGCGGGGTTGATTATTTCAGAGAGTGCGATTACCGATCACATTCCGGTATGTACGGCAAAAGATTCTGAGATGGTCGTTACCCAATACGCGATGAAGCCCGTTGAAAGTGTAGGGATGCTGAAGATCGACTTTTTGGGCTTAAAAACATTGACATCGCTTCAGATCTGTGCAGATGAGATTGAAAGGAATACCGGGATCAAAATCGACTGGAGCAATCTTGCGCTTGACGATCAAAAAACATTTGATCTCATCAATCAGGGAAAAACACTGGGCGTCTTCCAAATCGAAACCGGTGGAATGGCAGATCTTGCAAGACAGTTACATATCGATTCTTTTGAAGAGATCATTGCAGTTGTTGCCCTCTTTCGTCCCGGTCCTATGGACATGATCCCCTCCTACATCAGCCGCAAACATGGGAGAGAAGCCATTGAAATTGATCATCCACTGATGAAGGATATCTTAGCTGAAACGTACGGCGTTATGGTCTATCAAGAGCAAGTAATGCAAATTGCAAGTGCACTTGCCGGCTATTCCCTTGGTGAAGGTGATGTTTTGCGCAGAGCCATGGGGAAAAAAGACAAAGAGGAGATGGCAAAGCAAAGAGAAAAATTCATAGTTGGCTCTGCAAGAAATCAGCTGGATCGAGACAGTGCAGGAAAAATCTTTGATAAAATTGAGAAATTTGCCTCGTACGGATTCAATAAATCACACGCCGCTGCCTATGCATATCTTTCTTATGCAACAGCCTTTTTTAAAGCGCACTATCCGAAAGAATGGATGGCAGCCTTAATGACCTGCGATCGCGATGATACGTCCAAGGTCGCAAAATTGATCGGCGAAGCGCGAGCAATCGGCATTCCTGTTCTCCCTCCTGATATTAACGAAGCCGGAAACCATTTTACAGCAACGCCAAATGGGATCCGTTTTGCGATGTCGGGCATTAAAGGGGTCGGCAGTAACATTGTCGAATCTATTTTAGTGGAGAGAAAACTGGGGAAATATACCTCTCTCTTTGACTTTATTAAACGTTTAGAAAAAGCAAAAGTGGGAAGAAAACAAATTGAGCTGCTTATTGAAGCCGGTTGCTTTGACTTTACGCTGTGGCGCCGCGATGCAATGCTATTGAGTCTTCCCGCAATGATGGATCAGGCAAGCAACATTGAAAAAGAATCGTCGATGGGGATTTTAAATCTTTTCGAACAAAACGACCCCTTTGATACTCCGCCTATCGTTGCCCATCCCACACCCAAAACAAAAGTCCTGCAAAGAGAAAAAGAGCTCCTCGGTTTTTATTTGACCGGCCATCCAATGGACGCATTTATTGAAACAAATAAGCAACTCTCCTGCACGCCGCTTTCTGAGTTTGAGAAAATTTCTGAAAATACATTGGTACGCTCTTCCTTCATTATCGACGCAATTCAAATTAAGATCTCCTCGAAAAGTCAGAAAAAATTTGCAATCCTCACGATCAGCGATGGAATTGAGAAATTCGAACTTCCCATTTGGTCGGAGATGTTTGAAGAGAAAATCGCCTTGATGAAAGAAAATCAACTCCTTTATGCGATTCTCCAAATTGAGCGCAAAGAATCAAATCTCCAGCTCTCTTGCAAATTTCTCGAAGATCTTGCAACAGTAGACATGGCAAAAATGAAGATTTGCGATGATCTCTTTGATAAGCTGAAAATGCAGACAAAAGAGCCAAAATGGAAAAAAGAGAGAGAAAAGAGACCCACGATGGAAAAAGAAGAGACAACCCATTACAGCTTTACATTAGACGCAGACCGTCTCACCCATTCTTCGATTTTGCAGCTCAAAACACTTCTCCGTGAACATCCTGGAAAATCGACCCTTGAAATTCACTTTAAAACCGGTCAAAAAAAGATTGGTACCCTTTCTATTGATTCTCAATGGGGAGTCAAAACAGATCTGCTCTTTGAAGAAAAACTGCAAAAATTTAAAAAGAATTTTGAACCATTGACAGAATCAACGAATATAATTTAGTCTCTTTATCTATGCGTAAGACAATTTTTCTCTTTTTAATCTCCATGATTCCTCTGATGGGCCTTGAGGTCGAAGAGTTGACATGGGAGCATCAAGATGGTTTTACCGCCCAAGAATATAATAGCGCTTTGCAAAAAGCGATTACCGACAAGAATTGGTGGTCCGTTATCGATTATGCGGATATTCTCTCTTACCATTTCCCAAGCAGCCCCTTCGCACAAGATGCTGCATTCATTATTGGTGAAGCCTATCTCAGCTTAAATCGCCCTTTCCAAGCAAATGAATACTTCTCCGCCTATTTGAATACGCAAGCCTCCCCAAGACATTTTGATGAAGCCATTGCTCATAAGTTTGAAATAGCGGAACGGTTTGCAAATGGTGAAAAAAAACCTTTATTCGATGACCACGGTCCAAAATGGTTAAGTGCAAAAGAAGATGCGATTGATATTTATGAGCAAGTAATTGCAACTCTGCCACATAGCGAGTTTGCAGCCAAATCGCTCATGAGTAAAGCCAAGATTGAAGCAGAACTTGAGGACTATAAAGCAAGTGTTGAGAGCTTAGATCTGTTGATTCGTCGTTTTCCAAAACACGAATTTACAGCAGAGGCATACCTCCAAAAAATTCATGTCTATTATTTACAATGTCAGGGGAGAAGCTTAGATCCTGATCTTTTAGATTTAGCCCAAGTTTGTTTAAAAAAATTCCGTCTTGTTTTTCCACGTGAATCTCGTCTTCAAGAGGCCGAAAAGACCATTCATAAAATGGAAGAGGTGTTTGCTCAAAATCTTTTAACAACAGGATCTTTTTTCCAAAAAACGAAAAAAATCCCTGCAGCCAAAATCTATTATCAGAAAGCAATTGCAAAGTACCCAAATACTGAAGCAGCTATTGCCGCAAAAGAGAAATTAAAGACGCTTGATGGCTCTTAAAAATTTTATCTTAGTAGTCATTGTTCTATTCCTTTCTGGATGCGGTTATCGTTGGAATCATGAGCATGATCTGCCAACAGTTGTTGTTCCATATATTGCAGGAGATGACGACGGGACGCTGACTGCCCACGTCATACAAACTTTGAGTGCAAAAGGTCGTGCTAAAGTTTTAAAAGAAGGGGGCGATTACCTCCTAGAAATTAGCATTGTCGAAGATCAAAATCAAACAGTTGGTTATCGCCGAGACAAACAAAAAGTACATGGTGAAATTAGTAAAAATATTGTCCCTTGCGAAGGGAGACGAACACTCACAGCAAAAGTCATTGTTTATGAAGGCTCTAGCGAAACGATTGCAGCGGGTCCCTATATAATTTCTGCAAATTCCGATTACGATTATGTAGATGGAGATTCCATTCAAGATCTCGCCTTCATTAACTCAAACGGAGTCTTTACAAAGGTTCTCCCTTTTTCGCTTGGTCAGCTTGAGTCTGTAGAAGCAGCTCAAGAAGCGACCAGTCGCAATCTCTATGAGAAGCTCGCGCAGAAAATTGCAGATACAGTTCTTAATTAGAGATCTTGCATTTTCGCGATACGTTGCAAAAATTTATCAAAAATCTCTTTGATCTTCGAGGAAAACGAACCCAGAACTCAGGTTATTAGACCTCTACCCATTTTTCTCGAAGAGCGTCAACGTCTCCTCGGTTTCGAGCATATCAGTGAGGAAGTGTTGCAGCACTCTCAATACATAACGAGGGCTATTATAAACGCCGTATGTTGTAAAGACAACTTCGAGCTGCGCTTTCTCTTGCTGGTTTGTAGCAATGAGCACGAAGGTCATCGGATTTTCTCCCTCCATCTTAGGGATAATCCAAACGATGAAATGTTCGTTAAAGAGGGTCACTTTCTCAGGGCTTTCAATCACATGAAAAAATTGCGTAAGATCATCAGACTCATCATCTGCAAGTGTTAATGTATCTAAAAGCCCTTGATCGTGAAGGAAACGGAGGTTAATTGAAACAACCCCATCATGGGCATGTGTGGAGAGATTACTCATGAAGTCCTTATAGAACTGCTCAATCTGCATAGGATTCTGCATAGAGATTCTCCTTACTTAATGGGCTATCTCCTTTTAATTTATGTTAATTTAATTAGTTTGTCAATATAATTATTATTTAATATAAATTCTGCTAATATTATATCAAATTTTGTGGTGATTTTAAAATTACGGTCATCACCTTGAACAATTTGGATTGTTTTTCCTCTCTCAATCACTAGGGTGCAATCATCAGAGGCATTGTTGAGAAGGGTGTTCTCATGTGCCTCTTTTAGCCATTGATATAGAAAAGTTTGAGGAGTTTGTCCTCTTTGAAATTGAGATCGATTTGGAATGTGATCGATCTTTGTTTTTAAAGGGGCAAAAACAAGAGTATCTGCGCTTGGAATGCATGTATCAACAGCTCCATGGAGAATCGCTTGCTCGACATTATTGATCAAAATGTCGCGAGAAACAAAGGGACGCACAGCATCGTGCACGAGGACAATATCTATCTTTTGCGAAAAGCTTTGAAGGCCTATGTAAGATGATTGTTGACGCGTCGATCCTCCTGTGACCACTGTGCCGTAGGGCACTTCTAATAAGGTAGATTGGATCCAATTAGGATGTGTTACAAGGATGATTTCATCAAAAATCTGCGCATTCCAGAGAGCATCTAATGTATGTAGGTAGACTCTTTTTTCTCCAAGCAAGAGGAATTGTTTTGGTATTTCAGATCCAAATCGATTTCCAGATCCTGCCATTAGCAGAATTGCACCAATTCTAAAACCATTATACATAATAAAAAAAGAGTATTTTGTTTAAAAAAAATCATTTTATGTTATAGGCGGATTATTATACACGATTTCATTCTCTATCTCTTCGATAGAGAAGAAGCGAGATTAATGAGGAGTTTTTCAATGAGTAGGAATTTATTAAAATATGTTCTCCTTGGACTTTCAGTTTCTTTTTGCATTTCTGCGAAAAGCGCTGATGAAGAGAAAGAAGAGCTTGCAATGATGAAATGTTCTAGAGATGGCGAGGTAAGCTATTATGGACAAGATGAAAATGACAGACCTTTTTATTCGGAGCGTGGTAGACCTTATTACGAACAAGGAAGATATCCTGACGTAGAATCTAGGGGCCATTACTACGATGAGAGAGGTCAAAGACCCATGTATGCCGATCAAATGGACAGAAGAGATCCTCGAAATATGGAGCGTAGAGACTGCTCTCAAGAACGTGGGGAAACGTCGTTCTTCCCCGATGCTCTCGTCCTCCTTGGGACCAGCGACGTTCTCTTCCGCCTGCGTTTGTCCGATTGGGGCCGAGTCGGCAAGTGGCGACGGATTATCCACGGTGGCGGCCCAATTCGGCGTCGAGGCGCGGGATGCGGGCGAAGGCGACGAATCGCTCATGGCA
>DAIDIM010000182.1 GCA_027459365.1 Chlamydiota bacterium | reverse complement strand
GGGTAAACTCGTTCGAAAACATCCCAAATCTCCTCGAAGAATTCATACCGAGAATGGCTCAAGTAGAAGGTGATGCACTGATAAGATCGGCTCGATTTCCAAGACAACTAATTTGAAAATTTCAGGAAAGTTCCAGGCTTGCGAATTGAATAGACAATCAGTATAATGCCCTCTTTTTATTAGACCTGTTGCGTAACTAAGGTTCTGTCGAATTTCGGAATTATTTTGGCCGATTTTCGATTTAAATTTGGGGGCAATATCGACATTGTATATTGCCCCCCAAATTTAAATCGAAAATCGGCCAAAATAATTCCGAAATTCGGCAAACACTAATTACGCAAGAGGTCTATTGGAGTTTACCAATGTCGTTTTCTATTTCAGCAGCAGCAATTTGTTTTATAGCATGCCATACCGGCGCAGCCGATCATTTTTCAACTTTTGCAGAGGCGTTAGCGGGCAAGGGCTATAAAATACAAATTTATGCGACAGGACCTGCTTTAAAGAAATTCCAGGATCGAAACATTGAAATTGTTACCCCTTTTTCCTTAGAAAATATTTCTAAAGAAGACGCCGCTACCGAACTGGCCAAGAAATGTGCTGGAGCCGCGGTTGTGATTACGGATGTGGGGCATGTATTTGATATTTCTCTCCAAAAAGCTCTTCAATGCCAAGCCTCAAAATCATTACGATTAGCCTACTATGACAATCCTGAGGCCTTCGTTCCTGGCGGCTATTCTTCTGTTGCTGCCAAGGTAATGGCTGCAGCCCAGGGAGTGTTATTTGCCAATGCCAATTTTGTGAAAACGCCTCTTTATGAGACACCTTCTCAAGAAGTTTGTTTAGCTCCCGAAAAACGAATTGGACTTGGATATTACCCGACCAGCGAGGCTGAAAAAATCGGAAAAAGACGAAGATCTGATCAAAGTCAAATCCGCGCCCAATTTTTCACCAAACATTCTTTAACGGATCGAGGGCAAAAAGTTTTGGTATATGCAGGAGGAAATAACGATGAATATTTTTCAAAAGCCTTCCCAGCTTTTCTCACATTTTTAAGCGAAGCTTCTCTGAAAGAGGATCTATCTCATTTTGTCATCCTATTGCAGCAGCATCCGGGTGCAAAGGAAAAAAATTTCGATGCGAATCTCGTCCAACAATGGCTAGAGCAACAGAGCCCAGAAGCGAGAATTCCTCAATTTTTCATCTCTACGTTTAATTCTGACGATGCTCAGGTCGCGGCTGATGGAATGCTCTACTACCAAACGAGTATGGGGCCTCAATTTGTTCTTGCAGGGATTCCGACAATTCAGACAGGCCATAACACGTATGAAGATATTCTTGTGAAGAATGGGCTATGTTCTACTGCAACCGATGTGGATAGTTTAATAAGAGCATTCTCTCGTTTGCAAGAAGATGCGCTCGTAGAATCTGGCAATGAAGCGATCATGCAAGGATTAGGGATCTGCCCTGACTGGGCAAGTAGGTTAGAGTCCGCAATGACATCAGCGACTAAAGGTTATCAGGCCTATTTACGCTATTATACAACTCATTTTCTGGATTATCAGGACGATATACAGATCAATCTGGCTTTGCCTCTCTCTTCCTGCTGTTCAACTTGTGCCATATGATAAATATTCCATAAAGTTTTGGGAGGAGGCCGATTTTTGGACTGATGGCCAAAAAAAAGAATTAAAGAAAGAACTTCATCAAATTGGACAGTATCTTGGGTTTGAAGTCCATCGGATGGAGGTAGATTTACTCTGTGCCGAGGCACATTTGGCCATTGAACTTGATGGGGCCCAGCATCTTGGCAATGTTGATGCGTATCGGCGAGATCGGCGCAAAGATGCTTTATTGCAGGAGAAGGGTTATACGATCCTCCGCTTCCTCTGCTACGATGTAGGTAAGCGTCTTGACGAAGTCCTCGATTCCATTCTTCGCGCTTTAGTTCATCTCCACAAAGAACCCGAGAGGTATTGAAAATAGGTATGTTGTATTCTCACATCCTAATAATTGCCTGCATAATCGCTGTAAAGTCTTTTGCTTGGAATGATCCAGCCCATATGGTCATCGCTAAAATAGCAAAAAATAATTTGCATCACAGTGTATTAAGCCAGATTGAGGATCTCACCTTACGCAAAGAAAAGTAAAGATCAAAACTTTCCATGACTGAATCGCCATCTTTCAAGTTCTAAAAATGCTGCTCGGTTTGCTTTCATCAACAACATATATTTCATGCCAAAGTGGCTTAGAGAAGTTTTGGTTTT
>DAIDIM010000151.1 GCA_027459365.1 Chlamydiota bacterium | reverse complement strand
GTACGTGAAGGTCAGAAAGTATCTGCAGGTGTGGTCCTTGCGAAACTCCCCAGAGGCGCAATCAAGACGAAGGATATTACGGGCGGTCTACCGAGGGTCGCCGAGCTATTTGAGGCACGTAAGCCAAAAGATGCAGCAGAGATTGCGAAAATCGACGGTATTGTCGACTTCCGTGGCGTGCAGAAAAACCGCCGTATCGTCGTTGTCCGCGATGATATCACCGGCATGGAAGAAGAGCACCTCATACCGCTCTCTAAACACTTGATTGTCCAAAAAGGGGACAATGTGATTAAGGGCCAACAGCTTACAGAAGGGCTTGTCGTTTCACAAGAAATTCTCGAAATTTGCGGCGCTCGCGAACTCCAGAAGTATCTGGTGAACCAGGTTCAAGAGGTGTATCGACTCCAAGGGGTAGACATTAACGATAAACACATTGAGATTATCGTACGTCAAATGCTCCAAAAAGTTCGTATTGCAGATCCTGGCGACACGATCTGCCTCCATGGTGAAGATATCGATAAGAAAGCGTTCTATGAAATCAATCGCAAGACGATGGAAGAGGGGGGCAAACCTGCACAAGCAGCCCCTGTCCTTCTCGGCATTACTCGAGCCTCCCTTGGCACCGAGTCATTCCTCTCGGCTGCATCGTTCATGGAAACAACCCGTATCTTAACTGAAGCTGCATGCGAAAGCAAAACAGACTACCTACTTGATACGAAAGCCAACCTCATCATGGGTCACATGATCCCTGCAGGTACAGGCTATGAGTATCACAAGAAGGTGAACAAGTTTATCGAAGCACAATCAGAAATGCTCGATATCGACTTTGAATCTGAAGCCGCAGTTCGATAAATATTTCTTTTAATAGAAACCTCCATTTTTCAAAATAAGAATGGAGGTTTTTTTGATATAAAATAATTAATCTATTGACTACAAAGTCATCAAAAATTGATAATGTACTGCAAAAAAGGGAGAACTATGTCAGTGAATTTAGATATATCTTTTAACGACGTTTTAGGTCTTGCTTTTTCAGCGGATGAATTTTTAAACGATCCTGTAGTCGTTGCTGACAAGGCTGTACATCTAATTAGTCTTACTTGTTTAGCACAACAAGCTTTCAACGGCTCGACCCAATCATTTACGGATCTCGCATTGAAAGTTTCAAATGCTGGTTTAGGATTTTTACGATCCATGACTTCATTCACTTTAGGAAATGCACTGCATGTACTGATCACAACAAAAAAATGTTATGATGTGAGTAAAGCGGGATGGGCTGCCGCTGCAGCCATTGTATTTAATCGGTTGTTAGCTTTTACTCAAAACAAAGTAAATGGCTACTTTAACTCAATCAAAGCTTAAATAATAGAAACCTCCATTTTTTCAAATGGAGGTTTTTATCATTTAAAATAATTCGTTAATTTTATTGACTACAAAGTCATATCAGATTAACATTATACTCATCACAAGTTGAAGAAATAAAAATTGAATCTTGGGGAAAAACTCTTTTAAAATATTTAAAGGAAGAAGAATCAATTACCACAAAACTTGCAACTAAACTATGGAAGGTGTCTATACGAACAGCGCGTCTTCGCTTAAAATCTCTGAAAAATGATGGTTTTATTGTTCGAATTGGGACCTCAGAAAATGATCCTGGAGCTATTTACCGCGCTGCCAAAAAAAATCTATGAAGAGAGAGCTATCCCTTCAGAATCTTTTCTAATTTCTCAATATCTTTTACGAAATTGCGTATGCCTTTAGAGAGTTCGTCGGTTGCCATCGCATCCTCGTTAAGCAAGTAGCGGAAGGTTTTCTCGTCTAACTCCATTTTTTCGATCTTTGCCGTTTTTGCCTTTTCTGCATCTAATTTTTTAGTGATAGGATCATTACTTGTCTTGAGTTCTTCAAGAAACTTTGGGGCAATGGTCAATAGATCACAACCGGCAAGTTCGAGGATTTCATCCTTACTTCTAAAGGATGCACCCATGATCTGCGTTTTGTAGCCAAACTTTTTGTAGTAGTTGAAAATTATTGTAACTGACTTAACACCAGGATCTTGCGATGGAGGATAAGACTCGATACCTTCATTTTTTTTGTGCCAGTCGAGAATTCTGCCAACAAATGGGGAGATTAAAGTCACATTTGCATTAGCACATGCGATTGCTTGAGGTAAGCTAAATAGGAGGGTCATGTTGCAATGGATTCCCTCTTTTTCAAGAACTTCTGCCGCAACAATCCCTTCCCATGTGGAAGCAAGTTTAATAAGCACCCTTTTTCGATCAATGCCAGCTGCTTTATAAAGAGAGATCAGGTGTCGAGCTTTTTCAATGCTCCCGTCTACATCAAATGAGAGGCGTGCATCGACTTCAGTAGAGACTCTTCCGGGGACAATCTTTAATATTTCGACGCCAAAATTGACAAATACTTTGTCAAGCATGGCGGCCATATTCCCTTTTCCATATTTGATGGCATCATCTACTAAAAAGCGG
>DAIDIM010000125.1 GCA_027459365.1 Chlamydiota bacterium | reverse complement strand
TTGCTTTGTTCTTTCAACGCTTGATTGTCCCGAATATATATTTGAGGAGCAACAATGTCTACCCGTACGCACCCTTCTGTTCATCACTATTTAGTCCCTCTTTTGCTTTTAACACTGTGTCCCCCAGCCGTATTTGTCTTTTGGTATGTAGGTTCGCATTTAGGAGGGTCGTTTCTTGCATTTTGGAATCTTGCTTACGATCAAGGATTGTTTACAGTCCTTTGGAGTATTTGGAAACCGGTTTTTTTTGGATCTCCACTTGCTTGGAAAATCATTTTTGGATTTGCAGCTTTTCAATTATTATTGATGCGATTCATTCCGGGGAAAGAGTTCCACGGCCCCATTACTCCCAAAGGGAATGTTCCTGTATATAAAGCAAATGGGGTTGCCTGTTTTTTGATCACGATTGCTTCTTTCCTCATTGCAACATTGGGTATGAATCTTTTCCCCGCTTCCATCCTTTATGATGAGATGGGACCCCTTCTTGGCGCATTGAATTGCATTAGCCTCCTTTTTTGTTTTGTACTCTATCTAAAAGGCATTTATGCACCATCGACAAGTGACAACGGAAAAACTGGCAATTTTTTATTCGACTATTATTGGGGAACAGAACTCTATCCACGCATTTTTGGTTGGGATGTGAAACAGTTTACCAATTGCCGTTTTGGGATGATGGGTTGGCCGATTTTAATCATCTCATTTGCAGCCAAGCAAAGCGAACTTTATGGATTGAGCAATGCGATGGTGATCTCCATTGCTCTTCAGCTCATTTACGTTGCTAAATTTTTTGTCTGGGAAACCGGGTATTTCCGCTCTCTGGATATCATGCACGATCGGGCAGGGTTTATGATCTGCTGGGGTTGCCTTGTTTGGGTCCCTTGCATTTATACCTCTCCTGCATTCTATCTCGTACATCACCCAATTCAACTGAGCACTTTCGCGGCTTTTGTGATCTTTTGCGCAGGCACACTCAGTATTTTGGTGAATTATCTCGCCGATCGCCAGCGTCAACGGGTTCGAGCGATGAACGGAAAATGCCGCGTTTGGAGAAATGAGCCTCATCTCATTGAAGCTGTATATCAAACACATAGTGGTGAGTTGAAACAGAGTCTACTTCTTGCCTCTGGTTGGTGGGGATTATCTCGCCATTTTCATTACATACCCGAATTATGTGCCGCTTTTTTCTGGAGTTTGCCCGCCCTTTTTAGCAATTTTTTCCCCTACTTCTACGTCACTTTTTTAGGCGTTCTCCTTGTCGATCGAGCCTTTCGACACGATAAACGTTGCAAAGATAAGTATGGTCCTTTCTGGGATCTCTACTGCGAAAAAGTGCCTTACAAGATGATTCCTTATCTTTTTTGAAAAAAAAGATTTACTTAATTTTAAAGAAATTGTTAACATCGTATTCGATTTTCAAAAAAAGGAGAATATTATGTCAGTCGTAAAAGTAGGACCGCTTTCAATTGGTTGGAATGACAATCAAGGTAGTAAATCAAATGCAAATACAGCAGCAGCAATAGGAGCTGTTATGGGAATAGGCATAGGAATTGCAGGCTCATATGTAGTACCAAATTATGGTCCAACTGTTGTGACAGCAGTTTCTTCCGGTACAGATAAAGTTGTTACGTTTACAAAAGGACTTTTTGCTAGCAAAAAAGTTGAAAATAATGGCAAATCCGCAACTGCTGTTCCGACCTCTTCAAGAAGATGGTACTTCCTTTGGCTAGCATAAAGGAATCCTAACAAACATATAGACCTCGAGCTGTTTGCGCGAGGTCTAACCTTCTTAAAAAGAGTAAATAGAATGGACAAATGTGGTAAAATACATATGTAATATTGGTAACTATTATATCTATTATGGAGACCCTGTTTCGGAAAATAATGCTCTGAAGACGACTTTAACAGTTGGTGTGATTGCGACTGCTCTGTTTGCTGGTATTTTGATTGGACGCTATGTTCCTGCAGCAACCTCTATTAAGACGAAGTGCAGCAGCCCTTTTGTGAATATTACAGATGATCCATTAACTGACCATACAGAATCTAGCTCATCAAGTTCGCAATTGGATGCAGCTCATGCAGAAGAAGAAGAGACTACTTACACTCCATTTGTGGAGATAACAGGCGATTCATTAAGTGCTCATACTCTATCCGGTTTTTCAAGTTCTTTTATGACCGGAGCTCGATTTATAGGTAGAGATACGGCAGAAAGGGCTCAAATTAAATCTGAACAAAACTCTTCGAACTTTCCAATAGTTGTTGCGAGTACTGCAACATATGCAAGCCATTCCTCAAACGAATCGCGATCAGGGACTCCAACGAGTGCGATGGCTGTTGCTCGGGCGGTTAATTCTCAAATAGGTGGGAAACAGGATATTTCAACTTACGTCAACCCTATTATGCTCGGAGCAGAAATGAATACATTCATCACTCCGAACACAATAAGTACAGTCCACACTCCATGTTCAAGTGCAACTTCTGTAAAGAGCGTTGAAGGGGAATTTGTAGTGGTCCGTTTAGACCCAAACTCAAATTCAGCACCGATCTCTCCTAGACAGCAGGCAGAGTCTTAGTAACCTCAGTTTTGGGTTCGTTTTCCTCGAAGGTCATAGAGATTTTTGATAAATTTTCGCAACGTATCGCGAAAATAAATATCGAAAAGTTATATTTTTGAGCGAAAAGATGCGAAAATTTGCGAAAAGATCTATGAGATTCGAGCGGAACGAACCCAAAACTGAGGTTAGTATTTCTTAATTGAGAGTTTCGTTAAAGAAACTAATTGCAAATTGAGTTGCATCTTTGTGTATTGGGGCCCAGTTGACGCTGGTTTGATTTTCCACAGCTTTTTGGAGGATAGTGTAGCCCTTTTTCGTCATTTGATTTAAGAATGCGTAATGAGATGTTTTGTTTTTTAAGAGTTTAATTTTGAAAGGGTGGATGTTTTGAATGATTTTGAGCGCATGATCTTTGTGAGGAAGAACTTCATCGTCCACAGATGCGATTAATCCAATAGGGGTTTTGATCTGCTTTAAGTTTTCGCCTTGGTATGCAAATGTAGCAGGACAAATGAGTAGGATTGATCGAATTCGTGGTTCTAAGTAATTTTTTTCTGCATCAGAAAAATCGAGCTTATCAAATGCTTCTTGAGAGACACCTTCAGCAAGTTTTAGTTGCATCTTGGCGATTTCTTTAGCAAATTTTGCTTGGGCACCAGCAAGGGCAAGTCCTGTCATGCCTCCCATTGAATAGCCGACAAAACCGATTTTTTGATGATCGATTTGATTTTTAACTTCTGTACTTTCAAGAAGACATGTAAGCGCAAATGAGATGTCTTTTGCCCGATCCCAGAAACAAAAACTGGAAAGGGGGTTATATTGATACCAAACATTTCCGCAATGCTCAACCGATGCGACTACGTATCCATGACGCACTAATGCTTCAGCAAGCCATGTTCGTTCGCGACGATCGCCCCGATGGCCATGAGACATTAAAATGAGAGGATAACGTTTTTTTTGATTCGAAATGGTGACATTTCTCGCCTCTTTAGGATGTATCCAGACACCGTCACCATTGACTTCATAGAGAACGTTTTGCTCATCCGTTGGATACCACAGTTCTACAATGACCGGTCGCTCTCTTTTTTCATCATAGAAGTTGAGTGTTTGAACGCCGATCGCGTCATTTGTAAAAACAACCTCCGTCTGATGTTTTTGCATCGCAAAAGGGTTTGCAACGCCGAATAAGCAAAAGAAAATTGTCCAAATCATAAGAGCTGATTTTATCTTAACGTTGAATACTTTCGCAAGATTCTAATATTTATTAATTAGTTCGAGAATACCAAATACAATAAGGTAAACTGCGATCACATAGTTTAGGATGGCAGGATAAATTAGAATGAGAAGACCTGCAACAATTGAAATAATAGGGCTAAGCATAGGGTGCATAAAAAAACTCCGTTAATAATTTTATTTATTAACAAGAGTCAATATTCTTTGCAAGATGATGAGATCTTAGGGGTAGGAATCAAGTAATTGATTCCTCTACTCCCTTAAGAAGTACGGAGGACCCATTTGCGGTCAGGATGATGGAAGAGGATGACTGCGACGACAGAAATGAAGGTAAAGCCTGCAAGGAGCATAAAGGCAGCTTGGAAATTTCCGGTGATATCGACAAGCCAGCCTGTAAGGGCAGGGGCGATAATCCCAGCAAAGGCTAGACATCCAGATGTGACTCCTTGGGCTGTGCCTGCCCGCTCTTTTGCAACATCGATATTTGTGCTAAAGAAAGCAGATTGAGGCATGAGTCCAAAACCGATTCCAAGGCTTAAGAAAAGAATTGCCATGGGTAGGGAATTTGTAAAACTTAAGATCATAAAGCAAATGCCGGCAAGGAGCTGGCTGCCCCAAATAATGTGGGATCTTGCAATCCGATTTTTTCCTGTTTTTTTGAAGAGATAATCGGATAGGATACCGCCCGCTTTTAAGAATGCTGCGCCGGCAAGCCATGGGATGGTAAGATACCAGCCGACTGCCTTCAAATTAAGGCCATGCTGTGAGAGGAAGTATCCAGGAAGCCAAAGAGTTGTAAAAAAGAGCATATATCCAAAGGCAAAATAGGCGATATTATTCACGATAAGGACGGGGTGGGTGAGGAGTGATTTCCAACATTTTGGAATATTTTGCGTCTCTTCTTTTTTAAGAGGAGGGGGGGATATATAGAGCCTTTCTGCTTCATTTACATATTTGGATTCTTCTGGGCGATCCCGGAAAAGAAAAAACCATACAATTCCCCATACAATTCCGATCGAACTGATTATGAAGAACATCGCTCTCCATCCATAATCTGCAACGAGATAAGAGGTGAGGGGAGCTCCAATGACACTAGAAAGGGGAATAGCAACAAGGCCTAAAGAGAGAGCTCTTGCCCTTTCAGATGGGGATAACCAATTACTTATGGAACGGGACATGGCAGGAAAGTGGGGCCCTTCTGCTACGCCGAGAGCAAGTCTCAGGAGAATAAAGCTCCAAAATCCGGTGGCAAATCCTAAAAAGGCGACACAGATCGACCATCCAATTGCAGCAAGGGGCCAAACAACACGGGTACCTATTCTATCGACGAGCCACCCTCCGAGAAAGGTGAGAACCATATATCCTACGCTAAAAGCAGAGAGGATAAGTCCAAATTCTGTATCATTAAAATGAAATTCAGCTTTGAGTTGATCTCTGATGAACGAGATGGCAGATCGGTCTATAAAATTGATCAGGGTAATGAAAAAAATTAATCCAGCGATTACCCAACGATATTTTGAACGAATGGCTTTTGTACTTGTCATCAAACCTTTTTCTTTAAGCACTTGTTGTAGGCAAGTGCAGATTCAATCAGGTAAGATAATAGCCTCTTTATTTCTTTCTGGCTAGGACTATTTAATTTTTGGATAATAAAGAAAATTTGAAAAAATCCCCTCTCTTTATGAGGGGATTTTAGACTCGTATAATAATTTATTTTTTAATGTGCTTATTGATATGTCCTGCGAGTTTTAACATATCAACTGGTTTATTCCCGAGCACTTTAGATAATTTATCGTCCGGAATGATCATTCTTCTATTTTTTGGATCTTGGCATTTCTTTGCTTTGATATAGTCCCACATTTTTTTTACAATTTGGGGGCGTGTGATTTGTCTTGATCCAACAATTGCTTGGAGATCATCAGAGACGGTGTAAGTAATTTGAGTGAGCCCAGCTTTTTTCTTCGCGCCTGTAGCTTTTTTTGCTGTTGCTCGTTTGGCGGTTTTTTTTGCAGTTTTTTTTGCTTTTTTCTTCATACTTCCTTTTCCTTAAGGTTAGAAGGCGATCTTCACGACTTCTTTTCTATTACTGATGAATGATATTTTTTATTCATGCAAGGAGAATTTTCATTTTTGAAAAAATTTTTTTAGTGTATGAGTGAGGAAAAACGATTTTAAATGCCCATCGAAAATAAAGAGATATCCCTTCTATCCTCCGGATTGCATTATGATCCTCACCGTTTTTTGGGTCTTCATGACAATGAAATCAGACTTTGGAGACCTGGCGCAACTTTTATTTACATAGAGGTTTTAGGTCAGATTGTCATCACGCAAAAGGTGGGTGATGAGGGGCTTTTTGTTTATCAAGCGGAAAAAAAAATAACGCCTGCTAATTATCGCGTATATTATGAAAATGGGATCCTGGCACACGATCCTTATACCTTTATTCCAACGGTCGGAGAAACCGATATCTATTTATTCGCAAAAGGTTGTCATTATGAACTCTATAAAATTTTAGGTGCGCACGTAAAAGTTGTGAATGGGATTTCAGGAATTAGCTTTGCTGTTTGGGCTCCCAATGCGGACGGGGTTTCGCTCATTGCCGATTTCAATCATTTTAATGGTCGATTTTATCCGATGCGCTCTTTAGGAGTTTCTGGGATTTGGGAATTGTTTGTTCCGGCCCTCGGATTTGGTGAAAAATATAAATTTGAGATTCGGACAAAAAATAGGGATCTGCTTGTAAAATGTGACCCTTATGCAAACTATGCAGAATTGCGCCCCAAAAATGCATCGATTGTCGTAGATGTAGAAAGTTTCCAATGGAAGGCAAAAAAAAAGCAAATCAGCTTAAATTCTCCAATCAATATTTATGAAATTCACTTAGGCTCGTGGAGAAGGGGGAATGATTTTCCAAACTACAAAGATGTCGCACTGACACTTTCCGATTATTGTGTAGAGATGGGTTTTACCCATGTTGAATTGCTCCCGATTATGGAACATCCTCTCGATGATTCATGGGGCTATCAAGTGACCGGATTTTTTGCTGTCACGAGTCGTTACGGGACAGTTTCTGATTTTCAATTTTTTGTCGACCACATGCACTCCAAAGGGATTGGTGTCATATTGGATTGGGTGCCAGCCCATTTCCCAGTGGATGATTTTGCCTTGCACCGCTTTGATGGAACTGCGCTCTATGAGCATGAAGATCCAAGAATGGGCTTTCATCCCCATTGGAACACTGCAATTTTTAATTATGATCGAAAAGAGGTGTGCAATTTTTTGATTGCTAGCGCCCTATTTTGGCTTGAACAGATGCATATCGATGGAATTCGTGTCGATGCGGTAGCGTCTATGCTCTATTTGGATTATGGAAGGGAAGAGGGGGCTTGGATTCCCAATGCGCAAGGAGGGCGTTATAATCTCGGCGCGATTGAATTTCTAAAACATCTCAATTCGATTGTCCATCAAAGGTGTTCTGGATCATTCATGATCGCCGAGGAATCGACCGCATATATGGGAGTCACAAGTCCAGATGGGCTTGGATTTGATTTAAAATGGAATATGGGCTGGATGAACGATACGCTCAAATATTTTAAAACAGATCCGTTTTTTCGAAAGTATCATCAAAATGAGCTGACATTCAGCTTGCTGTATGCTTTTTCTGAGAAGTTCATCAACGTTTTGTCACACGACGAAGTGGTTCACGGAAAACAAAGCATTCTTTCAAAAATGCCAGGTCCAGATTGGCAAAAATTTGCAAGTGTCCGATTGTTTTATAGCTACAAAATGGGCCATCCAGGCAAAAAGCTCCTCTTTATGGGCTCTGAGATAGGGCAGTGGGCAGAGTGGAATTTCCGCAAAGAACTCGATTGGTATTTACTTCAGTATCCCTGGCATAAAGGCTTACAAACGATGGTTCGAGAAATCAACCATTTATATTTAGAGAAAAGCCAATTTTGGGAAAAAGATTATGATTGGGAAGGCTATGAGTGGGTCGACTTTTCAGATAGCAACCAATCGGTCATCTCTTACCTAAGGAGAGCGGAAGGGAAAAATCCCCTTTTCATTGTTCACCATTTTGTCCCAGAAACAATAGAAAATTATAAAATTCCTTTAAAAAAAGTAAAAAAAATCGTCGAAATCTTCAATTCTGATAACGAAAAATATGGTGGATCTGGAAAAATCAATCGTCAGGTCGTTCTAGGGTCCGATTTTGTCTCATTGCTCCTCTCCCCTCTTGCGACAATGATTTTTGAGGTTGAGTTTTGATTAAAACGTATGCTGAATATAAAGAACTTGTCGAGATGATGATCGCCCATGATCGTCACTATTACGATGAGGCGCTCCCTGTCATTTCCGATTACGAGTACGATCAGCTGATGATCCGTCTTCGAGAATATGAAGCAAATCATCCGGATCAGATCATTCCCAGCTCCCCCTCTCTACGCGTTGCTGAAGCCCCCACAACGGGGTTTGAGCAAAAGGCACATATGGTCCCAATGCTATCCTTAGCCAACACCTATTCTGAAGAGGAGGTGGGCGATTTTTTAAAACGGATTTTTAAGTTAACTGAGAAAAATGAGCTCGATTTTTGTTGCGAACTGAAAATGGATGGTACCGCCGTTTCTTTGCGTTACAAAAACGGACAGCTATTTCACGCCCTCACAAGAGGGAATGGGCGCTCAGGCGATGATATCACGGCCAATATCAAAACAATTAAAACAGTCCCTTTAGAGTTACAAGGGTCAAATTATCCAGAAGATTTTGAGGTGAGGGGAGAGGTTTTTCTAACACTTGCCTCTTTTCATGCGATCAATCAGGAACGGCAAGAACAGGGCCTTGAAATCTTTGCCAATCCACGCAATGCAGCAGCTGGATCTTTAAAAATTCTAGATCCTAGCATTGTCGAAAAAAGGAGATTGAACCTCCTCTGCTATAGTATTGCAGAAGGACAATCACCTGTAAAAGAGCAACTTGAGGTTCATCTGCAACTCAAAAAATGGGGCTTCCCCATTGCTGAATTGAACAACCTACGTTTGGCTCGCTCGCAACGGGACATCATGGAGTTTGCAGAGGAAATTCATAAAAAAAGGGACCATCTTCCCTTTGAAATTGATGGAATCGTTGTCAAAGTTAACGATCTTGCATATCACGATATTTTGGGAACAACAGGTAAAACGCCTCGCTATGCAATGGCGTATAAATTTGCACCTGAAAAAGCGAAAACAAAGATCCTTGATATCACGGTCCAAGTGGGGAGAACGGGCATTCTAACACCAGTTGCCGAACTTGAACCGGTCTTTCTCTCCGGAAGCACAATCTCTAGAGCAACGCTCCATAATCAGGATGAGATTACACGCAAAGATATTCGTATTGAAGATATTGTACTCATTGAAAAAGGGGGCGATGTCATTCCTAAAGTTGTTAGCGTAGATTTAGCCAATCGACGGCATTCTAATGGAGCTTGGTATATGCCAAAAAATTGTCCCATTTGTCATGCCGAAGTTCATAAAAGCCAAGAGGAGGTCGCTTTTCGTTGTACAAATCCGTTATGCACTGCGCAAGTGATGCGAAGGATCATCTATTTTGCCTCCAAATATGCCATGGATATTGAGCATATGGGCGAGAAAGTTGTCGAACAACTCGTCGAAAAAGGGCTTGTTACACGCAAATCTGATATCTATCGCTTAACCGCAGCTGATCTTGTTCAAATTGAAGGATTTAAGGAAAAATCGATTTACAATCTTCTCAATAGCATCGAAGCATCCAAAAATTGTTCTTTAGCTCGATTCATCATGGGACTTGGGTGTCCCTACGTTGGAACTGAAACAGCACAGGAGCTTGCAAATGCAACGCGTGATATTCATGTTTTAATGAATATGAGAGAAGAAGAATTTCGAGCCATTCAAGGAATTGGTGATAAAACGGCTGCTGCGATCTACACATTTTTTCAACAAAAAGAACATCGAGAAGAGATTGAGGAGCTTCTCATCTGTGGCGTCAGATTGCAGAAAATGGGTGAAAAAAAGATAAATCCCGCATTCTCTGGAAAAACATTTGTTCTTACAGGAACTTTGACTGGCTATTCACGGGATGAAATTGCATCTCTGATTAAAGAAAGGGGTGGAAAGGTCTCTGGATCTGTAAGCAAAAATACAGATTACGTAATTGTAGGCTTTGATCCTGGTTCTAAGTACAAAAAAGCGCTTGAGCTCGGGATTGTCATCCTAACAGAAGAGCAATTTGAATTACTCCTTGGTTAAAAGTGATGCGATTACATCATTTAGATTATGCGCAACAATTGTCTCATGAGTGATGGCTATAGCAATTGATTTTGCACTTTTCATGTTATTTAAGACAGAATCAGGCAAGGAGAAGCCATTTTCACAGTCCTCGAGAACTTGTGCTGCTTGTTTGCCATAAGGAACTTTTCCTGCTTGATCTTTTGCAAATTGTAAGATGACTCGACTTTTAAAAATTGACGCAATATTTGAAGAAACTTTTGCCAAATCATAATAGACGATAATTGGGAATGCCTGAAGCATTATCTGTGGCAATTGAATAAAGATCAATCCACCCATGAAGATTTGCAATATCCGATAGGGAATTTGCAAGGAGGCAAAAAAGCATCCTGATGCAAAAACCGCCTGAGCAACCCTTGCACATGTGTGAATGGCTGAACGTGTCATCGTATGATTCGGCGATGTACGAATGGATTGAATGGTTTCTGGATTGATATTTCTGACGATTATATTGATCATATATCAGAGGATTTTACAATAAAGAAATCATTTTATTCAAAGAATTTTTAACGCGCTCTGGCAAATCCGCTCACCGATCAGAGTTTCGTGGCTGAAACTATTCATTTTGACTTGTTGTAAAGTGCCGATAAGATTTTCAGGCCCTTCGAAGATCACCTTTTTCCAGCAGCGGGTTCTCCCTTTTAACATTTTTCCATCTTTGTTAAAGCGCTCAACTAAAACTTCATAAGTTTGGCCGAGCATCGAAGCGCGAATCTCACTTGTGACACTTGCCTGCAGATCGAGAAGACGTTGCAAGCGATCTTGCTTCTCCTCGTCTGGAATATCATCTTTCCAACGCATCGCTGGCGTCCCTTTTCTAGGGCTATAGGAATAGAAAAACCCAACAGAGTAGCGAATATCATGAACCGCTTGGTATGTTTCTAAAAACTCTTCCTCTGTTTCTGTGGGAAAGCCAACAATGATATCTGTCCCTAAAGAGACATTGGGAACAATTTCTGTCAGCATAGCAACTTTTTCAAAATACTGCTCTTTTGTATAAATGCGATGCATTTTCTTCAAAATTCGATTTGACCCTGCTTGAATTGGGAAATGGACAAACTCACAAAGGGACGGCAAATCCCGAATTGCAAGCATTAATTCGCGCGTTATATCGACGGGATGTGAAGTCAAAAAGCGAACTCTTCCCATTCCGGGAATCCGATCGATCTGATACAAAAGATCGTGAAATAGGCAATTCCATTCAGGCTTATCTTTGCCATAACTATTGACATTCTGCCCAAGAAGGGTAATTTCTTGATAACCCCGATCAACCAACTGCTTACACTCTTCAATAATGCTCATCGCAGGTCTTGAGACCTCTCCGCCTCTTGTATAAGGAACGACGCAATAGGTACAAAACTTATCACAACCTCGAATAATCGAGACAAACGCCTTCACATTATGGTCCCGTTTTGCCACTAAATAATCTAAATTTTCTTCAAAACGATCATCGGTTTTATAGACCTGTCGTTGTGTATACAGAACCTCATCTAAAACCGTACCGAGATCAGTAATATTATTCGTACCCACAACGAAATCGAGGTGAGGGAATTTTCTAAAGAGCGAATCTTTTTTTGCCATCGCCATACAGCCAGTCACGCCAATGATATGACGCTTTTTCCCGCGACCCAGCTGTCCTAACTTGCCCATGACCTTTCTTTCTGCCAAATCGCGAATCGAACAGGTATTATAGATCAATAGATCGGCATTCTCCTCATCATCGATAAAGGCCAGACCTCGCTTTTCTAGCTGCCCTTGAATGATTTGCGTATCCAGTTCATTCATCTGGCATCCATACGTCCTGATAAAATAGGTTTTTGGCTCTCTAAAAATCATAATAGAGAAGGATTGTATATGAAGAGGGGGGGTAAGTTCAATGGTATTTTTAGACGAGCCATCCCCGATGTGCCCTTCAACGATATTCGGGAATCTTTTCGACGATTTTACCGCCATTTTTCGCAAAGCCATATAACTTAGTAAGATATCAGCTTTGCGAAAATGGGGTAAACTCGTTCGAAAATATCCCAAATCCCCTCGAAGAATTCACACCGAGAATGGCTCTAGACGAGCTATTCCCAGTGTGAATTCTTTAACTCGACTTATGTCATTTTTTGATGGCATCTCCCGGTGAGAGCGTCCGCTCTTTTATTATTTTTTTACTCGTCAATAGGGACGTTGCTGCTATTAACTTGCAAAAAAATAATAAAATCACCGGACGCCTCCCTCGGATCTGCCTTTCAAAAAATGACATAAGTCGAGTTTAAGAAAATTTAGGATAATCAGATTTTCGGTGTAATCGTATTTCCTGGCAATAAAGGCGTAGTTGCGGATTCTTCTTCATTTGGCAATGGAGATGTAGTTTCTGTTTTTTTCTTAAAACCGAACGCATCTATGATGAAACCGATACTAGTGACTACTGTGACAGCAGTACTACCATATAATATACGCTTAGCAGTTGAGTCATCAATCATGGTTGCCACAATCCCCGTTGTAATGCCGGAAAGGCATAAACAGGTTGCTGCTACGAAGTGTGTTTTTTTAGTCTTGATTGTCTCTAAGACGTTCTCTATGCACCCATTCTCATTGGAATCGGAAGAAATAGAGATTGTCGAAGATGATGAGCTATTTGAATTAGGTATTTTTAACATATTTTATCCTATGTTATACTACTATTATAAAATATTTTGGCATTACAATCAATCAAAAAATATTTATGTTAGTTATAAATCACTTTAACTCGACTTTGTACATTTTTTGATGGCATCTCCGGTGAGAGCGTCCGCGCTTTTATTATTTTTTTACTCGTCAATAGGGACGTTGCTGCTATTAACTCGCAAAAAAATAATAAAATCATCGGACGCCTCCCTCGGATCTGC